>JAFQCY010000019.1 GCA_017399355.1 Oscillospiraceae bacterium | reverse complement strand
GAGGTAGTGCCAAAAGGAGGACGGATTGCCACACCAGTCTGCGGACTGGTTCGCAATGACATGCGAGGAGCGGAAGCAATCCGGTTGTAACCGTCATTGCGAGGAAGGGCAAAGCCCTGACGTGGCAATCCGCTTCCCCCGGCAGTTCCGATCATCCGGGGTAGTGCCAAAAGGAGGACGGATTGCCACACCAGTCTGCGGACTGGTTCGCAATGACACCCGTGGTACGGCAGCTCCGATCATCTGAGGTAGTGCCGAAAGGAGAACGGATTGCCACGTCGGCATAAATGCCTCCTCGCAATGACAGCTGTAAATGGAATCTCCTCCTTTTGCTCGAATCGTCTGCGGACTGGTTCGCAATGACATGCGAGGAACGGGACATCGTTTCACCAACGGTCTGCGGACCGGTTCGCAATGACCGTGCATCATACGAGACTTTTTCGGCAAACTGAAACGGTGGAGCTATGGCTGATCCATAGCTCCACCATTGGTTTTTTTACAGCTTTAGCTGCCGGGCGATGGGCAGCATGGTCTCGGGCTTTAGCTTGCAGATCCTGCGGTCGTAGGTCAAAATGCCGTTGGTCTCGTCCTCCACGTCGGAGACCTGGGTATAGATGGCGGCGCAGAGGCCCTTTTTGACCCAGGGCTGCAGCTTGCCGTAGAGCTCTGCCACGGCGGCGGCATAGTCCGCCTCGGTGCCGTACTTGGCATAGCCATAGACCTTGTGGGGGTTAAAGGAGTGGGCCTTGGGGGCATAGGCGAAGCCGCCGAACTCCGAAAGCACCAGGGGCTTGTCGCTCTGCTTGAATTTCAGGGGCTTGAAGTAGATATGCAGGCTCTCCACATCGCTGTCGGCGCAGCGGAACCAGCCGGAGGTGCTGTCGATAAAGCGGCTGTCATCCAGCTTTTTCAGCCTCTCGTAGGCATCCTGGGCGCAGAACTGGCCCCAGCCCTCGTTGAAAATCGTCCAGTAGCAGATGCAGGGGTGGCTATGGAGCTGCTCCACCGTGGCAGCCATGGTTTTCAGGAAGGTCTCCCGGAGGAGGGGGTCTCTGTGGCGGCGGCGGTCGGAGCAGCGCTGAAGGCCCACGGTGGGCAGGGCCGTATCCTTAAGGAAGGAATACTTGCCGTTATTGACCATGTCCTGAAAGACGATCATGCCCAGGCGGTCGCAGTCATAGTAAAACTGCTCCGGCTCGATTTTAATATGCTTGCGGAGGGTATTGAAGCCTAAGGCCTTCATGCGCAGGATGTCCTCCTCAAAGCAGGCAGGGTCTGCGGGGGTGTAGAGGCCATCGGACCAGTAGCCCTGATCCAGCAGGCCGTGGAAGAAATAGGGCTTGCCGTTGAGGCAGAGCCGGGGCAGACCCTCCACGGTCTCGACGGTCAAATCCCGGAAGGCAAAGTAGGACTCCACCCGATCCTCCCCCACCTCTAAGGTAAAGTCATAGAGATACGGCTCCTCGGGAGACCAGAACCGGGGCTGCTCCACGGCGAAGGCCGCCTTGCCCTTCTTCAGGGGATGCTTTTGATCGCCCAGCAGGATCATGCCGTTGAGGGCGGCATCGCCGGTATCCATCAGCACACGGTTTCCCCTGGTCCGGATCTTCAGCTTGGGGATGTAGATCTGCGGCACCCACTCCAGCCACACGGTCTGCCAGATGCCGGAGACGGGGGTATACCACATACCGCCCCGATCCAGCCGCTGCTTGCCGTAGGGCTGCTGCTTTTGGCGCAGGTCATCGGTGACCTGCAGCTCCAGCAGGTTCTCGCCCTCCTGCAGCGCCTGGGTGATCTCCAGGGTGAAGGCCCAGTAGCCCCCCTCATGGCTGCCCACCTCCCGGCCATTGAGCCGCACCCGGGCGGTCTGATCCACGGCGCCGAAGTGCAGCAGCACCCGGCCGCCCTTGGGGAACTCCTCCGGCAGGCGGAAGGAGCGGCGGTAATAGAGCTTCTGCTCCTCCCCGAAGTGCTGCCCGATGCCGGAGAGCAGGCTCTCGGGGGCATAGGGCACACGGATGCTGCGGTCATAGCTTGCAGGAAATTCCACAGAATTCGACACGGTGAAGTCCCATTCTCCGTCTAAGGAGAGCCAATGCGCTCTGCGGAGCTGGGGACGGGGGTAGACCGCCCTGGGGGCGAAGCGCTCCCCCTGGGGGGTATAGAGCTTGTTAAATTCCATGCTTCTGCTCCTTCTTCAGGCGGCGGAAGACCAGCACCAGCACCGGCCACACCACCACGGCAGCCAGGAGAGCGGCCAGGAACACATTCTCATTGGGGAGGAAGGAGAAGGTGCCGTCGTCATTGGCCACCAGCTCCGCATTTTTCAGCACCCGGGCGGCGATATTGGGGCCGATGATGCCGGGGATCAGCACCTGGGCCACGATGCGCAGGCCCTGGAACATACCGGCCTTATTCTCCGGGATGCGGTCACGGATCACAGCGCCGAAGACCGCCATGCCGCTTAAGTAGCCGCACATCATCAGAAGCGATCCGGCAAAGACCGGCACGATGTGGCGGAAGCAGAAGAGCAGCACATAGCCCGCCATCAAAAGGGCCATGGCCGGGATGGAGGCGGTTTGGAAGCCACGGCGGTCATAGACCCGGCCATAGAGGGCCGTAAAGACGGAGGCCAGGATCACCGCAGGCCCCATGATCAGCACATAGTTCTCCAGCTGAAGGCTCACGTCATAATAGAGGATCAGGTAGGGCATGAAGATCTGGATGGAGATATTAAAGAGGGCAAAGGCTGCCAGGGCCAGGTAGAGAGTGGGGTTCTGCTTCATGACCCTGGGGCGGAAGCCATAGAAAATATTGCGGAAGTAGGAGCGGTTCTCTTCCGAGCGGACGCTGTGATCCTCGATGAGGAAGAAGCCCAGCACGCCGATGAGCGTAACGGCGATGCCGATGATCAGGAAGATCTTGGTCCAGCTGGACTGCAGGCCGGTATCCAGGGACATGAAGCCGCCGAAGACCACCAGGATGGCCAGAAGGGGCATCATGGCATTGATGCCCTCGGCAGCACCACGCTTTTCCTTGGGGGCGGCCTCGGTGAGCCAAGCATTAAAGGCGGCATCGTTGGCGGTAGAGCCGAAGAAAGTCATGACGCAGTCTAAGATAATGGTCAGGCTCACACCCACGGAGGCTGCGGAGGCGGCTGCCGGGAAGAGCTTGCCCAGGTAATCCGTCCGCAGCAGGGCAAAGGAGCAGATGGATACGCCCCAGAGGAGATAGCCGCCGCAGATAAAGAGCTTGCGCTTGCCGATCTTATCGGACAGGGCGCCGATGAAGATGGTGGTCACCGCCGCCGCCACGGCGCTGGCCGTGACCATGAGGGAGATGGCAGAGGGCGTGGCATGGAACATCTTGTAGAGAAATACGTTGAAATACATATTCTCCACCACCCAGGCCACCTGCCCCACCAAGGAGAAGATCACCAGTGCCGGCCAGAATTTGGAGCTTTTTGCTGTTTTCATAAAGCACCTCCGATTGAGAATTGACAATTGTCCATAAAAAACCAGAATCCCGCCGGGAATCGGGCGGGATCTTGATTTTACTTTTTACAGGCCCAGCAGCTGCTGGGTGCGGCTCATAATGCGGTCATAGTCCTTGCCCAGCCGCTTTTTCGCCTGGGCCAGCTCTTTATAGCCCACACGGGTGCCATGGATATCGCTGCCCAGGGCAACCACCCGATCCCCGGCTGCCCACTGCAGGGCACGGCTCCTGCCCCGGAAATGGCAGAAGGCCGAGGCATTGAGCTGGGCATAGCAGCCCATATCCAGCAGGAAATCGATGGTGGAGGTATCGTAGCGGTCAATATGGGCCAGCACCACCTTCAGCTTGCGGCCAAAGAGGAGGCCCTCCATGGTCTGCTCATGGCTGCGCAGGGAGAAATTGGCCGGCAGCTCCAGCAGCAGCACCTCCGTCCCCCGGACGCAGAGCTCCTTCAGCTCCTCCATGCGGTCCAGGTTGCGGCAGAGCTGCACCTCGGCACCGATGAGGATCCGGGGCGACTGCTCCGGCAGGGCCTGCATCAGCACCCGGCTGCATTCCGCCCGGCGATCCAGGAAGGTATTGACCGCATCATAGCGGGGGTAGAAGTGGGGAGTGGCGATCATCAGGTCGATGCCGAATTCCCCGGCTAAGGCCACCTGGGCCAGGGAGGTCTCCAGGCTGTCGCTGCCATGATCCGCAGCGGGAAGAATATGGGAATGAAAATCGATCTGCATCTGCCGCACCTTCTCTTGTATGGTTGGGAGTGGGATCACTTGCGCTTGTTCTCCTGACCGGCTTCGCCATAGTAGCCGTAGCGGTCATAGCGGTAATATTTGCGGTAAGAGTAGCTATAGTGGGCATCGGCACGGTTATAGGGGTCATTGAGCACCATGCCGACCACGGTGCCGTTCATCTCCTCCACCTTCTGCACCGCATCCTTCAGGTCACGGACGTGGTTCTTGCCGCTCTGGGCGATGAAGATGTAGCCGGTGACCTTATCGGCCATGATGGTGGCATCGGTGACGATGTTGACGGGGGGCGTATCGATGATCACATAGTCAAAATACTGCTTCACATACTCCAGCAGGTTATCCATCTGCTTGGAGCCCAGGAGCTCGGCGGGGTTGGGGGGCACCTGCCCGGCGGTGAGGATGCTCAGGTTGGGGCAGTCCGTGGGGCGCAGGTTGATCTCGTTGGTCAGGTCGGCCAGCACCTCGCTGAGGCCGTTCTTGGCCTCCGTGGCAAAGTGGCGGTGGACCGAGGGCTTACGCATATCGGCATCGATCAGAAGTACCTTCTGCTCCGCCATGGCGATAGACACCGCCAGGGAGACCGCATTGGTGGTCTTGCCGTCACCGGCCAGGGAGCTGGTCACGGCGAAGACGGGGCATTTCTCGCCCTTGCCCACAAACATCAGCTTGGTACGGATGGCGTTATAGGCCTCCTTGATGCCGAAGGGGCTATTGGCAGACAGACGGGGTCTCTCCCGGTCCCGACCGCTGAGCTTATTCTTTTTCTCTCGGTTAAAAAGTCCCATGGCTTACCTCCTCATCTTGTGGCGGCCGGGCTGCTCGCCGGTATACATACTGGGAATGGCACCCAGAATGGGGATGTCAAAGGCACGCTCCAGATCCTCTTCTCTCCAGATGGTGGTATCCAGCATGGCGATGACCACCACGATGGCGCAGGAGACCAGGAGGCCGATCAGGAGACCATAGGTCACATTGGAGGAGATATTGGGGGAGATCTGGGAGACGAAACGGGCGGAGTCCACGGCGGCCATCTCGCCGGAGCCCATGATCTTGGAGAGCTCGCCGGGAGCTACGTCCAAAAGGGCATTGCCCACATCCAAAATCAGCTGGGGATTGGAGCCACGGATGGTGACATTGATCATCTGGGTATTATTGGGGCGGCTGGCGGAGATCATGCCGCCCACGGCACCGGGAGCTACCCGGCCACCCAGGGCCTCGCTGACCGCAGTGGTGACGGGCTCGGAGGTCAGCAAAATGGCATAGGTATTGGCGATGGTATTATTGGCGGCCAGCTCGCTGTTGCCCACCACGTCGCCTACCTCCGGAGTCTTGGCAAAGGCACAGAAGGAGACCCTGGTGGAGTAGACGGGGACGGAGAAGAACCTGGTCATGAAATAGGCACTGACGGCGCCCAGGAGAGTGGCCAGGACGATCCAGATGATATATTTTTTCAGGGACCATAAAATGTCCTGAAGAGAGATCTCAATAGAGTTCACAGTTCATTTCGCTCCTTTTCTGCTCGACAAGTCGATTTGCTTTATCATACCATTCTTCCGAAGAAAAAGCAACAAAATTTCGAAAAAAAAGGCCGTCAGCTTCTTGAAAAAGCGGAGGATGTATGGTATACTTCAGCTGTTACAGCTTGCGTGTCCCTTTGGGAGGCGCAGGAAATTTGGAGGATTTTACATTATGACAAATACCAAAGCCCTCGTGGGTGCTGCGATCATCGGTCAGTCCGGCGGCCCCTCTGCCGTCATCAATGCCAGCGCATACGGCGTGATCAAGACCGCTCTGGAAGCCGACTGCATCACCAATGTCTACGGCGCACATCATGGCATCATGGGTGTCCTCAATGATCAGCTTCTGGTCATGGAGAAGGAAGACCCTGCCGAGCTTGAGCTGCTGCTGCATACCCCCTCTTCCGCTCTGGGCTCCTGCCGCTATAAGATCGCCGACCCCGAGGTGGACGATACCGACTACAAGCGCATCTTAGAGATCTTCAAGAAGTACAATGTCCGCTACTTCTTCTACAACGGCGGCAACGACTCTATGGATACCTGCAATAAGATCAGCCGCTACATGGCCAAGGTAGGCTATGAGTGCCGTGTGTTCGGCGTGCCCAAGACCATCGACAATGACCTCTACGGCACCGACCACTGCCCCGGCTTCGCCTCTGCCGCCAAGTATATCGCCACTTCCATCGTGGAAGTCTCCCGTGACTGCCATGTCTACGACAAGGGCATGGTCACCATCGTGGAGTGCATGGGCCGCCATGCCGGCTGGCTCACCGCCGCCGCAAAGCTGGCCTGCACCGTGGGCGACGGCCCCGACCTGATCTACCTGCCCGAGGTGGACTTCGATATGGACAAGTTCCTGGCCGATGTGGAGCGCATCTACAAGGAGAAGAACAGCTGCCTGGTGGCTGTCTCCGAGGGCGTCCACTATGCCGATGGCTCCTTCGTCTCCGAGGCCAAGACCTCCGGCACCGATGGCTTCGGCCATGCCCAGCTGGGCGGTCTGGCTGCCCGTCTGGCAGAGGCCGTCAAGGCCCGTACCGGCGCCAAGGTCCGCGGCATCGAGCTGAGCCTGCTGCAGCGCTGCGCTGCCCACTGCGCCTCCGCCACCGATATCCAGGAGTCCTTCAACTCCGGCAAGACCGCCGTGGAGGCCGCTATCGCCGGCGAGACCGGCAAGATGGTAGGCTTCCGGTGCAGCCGTGACAATGGCTACCACTGCGAGTACGTCCTGTTTGACCTGGACAAGGTTGCAAACTTCGAGCAGAAGGTCCCCGTAGAGTGGATCAATGCCGAGGGCAACGATGTCACCGAGGACTTCGTCCGCTACTGCGCTCCCCTGATCCAGGGCGAGACCGAGCTGAAGTACGAAAACGGCCTGCCCCGTTTCGCCCGGCTGAAGAAAATTTTTGCCTGATCCCCGGTGGTGGAATAACACCCCCGTTTTCGCGTTTATCCGGGTAGGCAGTCCGGAAGACCCGCCTTCCGCTGCCCTTCGGTCAGGATAAACCTCCCCCTTACCCTGCAGAGTTGAGTCATGCCCTACTCTCTATGCCCCGGAAATGCCCCCCCATTTCCAGGAGAGTCGATTCCTCTGCGGGGGCACCCTGTAAGAAGCGTGTCCTTTCCGCTCTTACAGGGTGTTTTTTTGCCCAAGCAGGCGATGCACCAACAGCCATTCGATTCATTTACCATAATATAATTATGTAAACCACGCATCGTTACAGATAGTGCTTTCAGGCTATGAATCCGGTATCAAATACGCAATGTCATTGTTATGAAAGAGGAATAATCTACTGGCTTTTCGAGCAGAAGAAGGCACTTCCCCGTTACAACCGTCATTGCGAGGCTCACCTGTGAGCCGTGGCAATCCGCATCCTGAAAAACTACCGTTTTTTCGACTCGCTCCCCACCGGGCACGCCGCCACCGCACCACCGTCAAACAGAAATTTTCCGAACAGTTTGGCGCAACCAAAGGCTCCCGTATTAGGAGGATTTTCAGGCCATGAGTAAGCTATCAAATTACGCAATGTCATTGCGAGGCCACCTGTGGCCGTGGCAATCCGTATCCCTAAAAACCTCTGTTTTATATCAAATTCCCATATAATCGAAACATTTAGGGGAACGGATTCCCACGTCGGGCTT
>JAFQCY010000018.1 GCA_017399355.1 Oscillospiraceae bacterium | reverse complement strand
CTCCTTTCGGCACTGCCCCGGATGATCGGAACTGCCGTACCAAGGATGTCATTGCGAACCAGTCCGCAGACTGGTGTGGCAATCCGTTCTCCTTTCGGGACTACCCTGAATGAGCGGAACTGCCGGGGAAGCGGATTGCCACGTCAGGGCTTTGCCCTTCCTCGCAATGACAGTTACAACCGGATCGCTTCCGCTCCGTTCGGCACTGCCCCGGATGATCGGAACTGCCGTACCAAGGATGTCATTGCGAACCAGTCCGCAGACTGGTGTGGCAATCCGTCCTCCTTTGGGCACTGCCCCGGATGATCGGAACTTCCAAAGGGAAGCGGATTGCACCCGCAAGGGGTACGCCGCATCTGTAGCGCTCCTTCGTCGCTGACAGCTGCGCAGCCACGTCAGGGCTTTGCCCTTCCTCGCAATGACGGTTGTAAAATGGAAGTTCCTTTTTCTGCTCGAAATGCCAGCAGATTATGTCTCCTTCATAGTAATGAAACGGTTTTCTGACCGTATGCAATGGTGGAGCTATGGATCAGCCATAGCTCCACCATTTTGTATTGCAGGGTCACTCAGCTTCGGTAGAGATAGAACTCGTCTGCGTAGAAGCCCCAATCTACACCGGGGGCGTTCCAGAAATCCGTGACATAGGCATAGAGATAGCCGTCATAGCAGCAGATATTCAGGGTGCCGCTGTTGCCGAAGCTGTCCTCAAACCAGAAGCTGCCGCTGCCATCCTCCAGATAGAATAGCTCGGAGGTAAAATACACATAGGCCAGGCGGGTGCCGCTGCTGTTGGAGCAGAAGCCCTCCACGCTGAAGCCGTCCGAGCCGATGACAATGGTCAGGCCGTCACCCTCCCAGGTGCCCGTATAGTCATAGATGCTGAACTGCGGCTCCGGCGGCTCCGGTCTAACCAGCGTGACCTCTGCAAAGCGGGTCTCGGCATCCGCCGGGATCTCCAGCAGCACCTCGGTCTCCCCGGAACCGGCATAGATCTGCAGCGTCACCGCCGCCCAGGCTGCTCCGTCCTGCCCCAGGCAGAGGGCAGCCGCTTGGAGATTCTCCTCTTCGAGGGTCTGCTCCTTTCTGTCCCAGAAGGCGTCCTCATCGGTGTTCCAGCTCTCGTGCTCATCGTAGCAGGCCGCCACCGCCAGGCGAAGCCGGGTCAGATAGTCCTCCTGAGACCAGCCTAAGGCCGCCAGGATCTCCCCGTTCCCCAGCCGCTGGCCGCTGACCGAGAGATTGTAGACCGCACGGCCCTGCCAGCTGTCCATCTCCGTAGAGACCACCAGGGAGAGGATGTCCCCGTTCCGGTACCACTCATAGCTGCACTCTGCGTATTCCTGGCTTGCGATCTGGGAATAGGTCTCGTAGAGCTCTGCGTTCAGCTCCTCCGCTGCGCCCTCAGGCAGCTGGAACTGGGGGATCACCTGGCCGCCCTCCAGCTCCAGGGGGATCACCCCGGGCTCAATGGGAGGCTCCGTGGACTCCGGCTCTGTGGATTCCGGCTCCGTGGTGCTGGGCTCTGCGGTCTCGGTGGCCTCCACCGCCGCCTGGGCTGCCTTCAGCATGGCTGCCAGGGTCTCGTCTCCGGTGGCCTCCACGCCCTTGGTCAGCACTTCCACCGCAGCGGCGGCATTGCCCTGATCCAAAAAGCTCTGGGCCGCCGAGCGGTAGGCCTCCACCGCAGGATCTTCTCCCGGCCCGGCCCCTGTGCCGCAGGCCCAGAGGGCCAGGCTTGCCAAAATCAAAAGGACGATCAGTATCTTTTTCATGGGCTTTCTCCTTTCGAAGCGATTGCTTCTGTTCCGTCGATTTTCCCCGGAGGTTTTTCCCCCCCCGGGGCACGTTAAGCCCATCTTAGCACGGCTCTGCGCCCAAGTCTAATGCCAAAGTCCCTGGCTTTGTCCCGATTTCAGCCCCCGGGGCTCAGGCGCTGCAGGCCCGTGCCCCGGTAGTAGTGAAGCAGGATCTCCCCGTAGCTCTTGCCCTCCAGGGCCATGGCCTGAGCGCCGTACTGGCTCAGCCCCACCCGGTGGCCGTAGCCGTAGGTGCAGATGGTGATCTGCTCCCCCTCCACCCGGATGCTGAGCCGGGTGGAGCGCAGGCCCAGCAGCTGCCGCAGCCGGGTGCCCTCCAGCATCACGCCTCCCACCTCCAGGCCCAGCACGCCGCCTCCGGGGCTGTAGCTCAGGCTGCGGAACCAGCCCTCCGGCGGCCCGTCCAGCTCCGCCTCCGGCAGAGCCTGGGCCAGGATCTGCCGCAGCTCCCCGGCAGACCAGCTCCGGACGGTCTCATAGACCGGGGCCTCCTCCTCCCCGGGGCTGTCCACCGCCGTCAGGTAGGGCACTTCTCCTCCCCAGACCGCCACGGCGGACTCCGTCCTGCCTCCGGAGCAGGAGAAGAAGGTGGCATCGATGAGCCTGCCCCCGTAGGTCAGCACCAGGCCGTCGGTCTCCCGTACCGCCCGGCGGAGCTTCTCCGCCTTTTCTTCCCCACAGCTCTCTATGGGCAGCCAGCCCTGGCAGCAGCTGCTTTGGCTGCAGACGTGGGCATCGGGATGCCGGGCTGTATCGGCCTTGCGCAGGGCAAAGGTACGGGCCGCCACGGCTTGGGCCTTCAGGGCCTCCGGGGCAAAGTCCGCCGGCATCTCCGCCAAAAGAACTCCCGCCAGGTACTCCCCCAGGGGCAGCTCCAGGACGGCCTCCTCCGTCTTGACCAGCAGGGTATAGGCACTGTCCCGCAGGGGAGCCGGCTGCGCCTCCTCTATGGGGGCCCGGACGGTCTCACAGCAGCCCCCCAGGCTGAGGCAGAGGAGCATGAACAGGGCAAGTATGGTTTTTTTCATAGATAAACTCCTTTCTTCGGGGCTTTTTTCTTGACGAATGGGGTGATTTCTGGTAAAATAGATGAAAATTTTTTGAAAGGGGTGCGTGGCATGGATCATTCCGACTTCCTACACACTCTATGCGCTGACTATCGCATTCATAACAGCTTAAAAGTGGAAGCCCGTACCAATTCCCATATCCTCCGGGGCCTGCGCTATGACGACGGCACCGGCGTGATGGTGGGCTGCACCAAGGTGGGCAACGTCCAGGGCTACCGCATGGTGGATGGCGAGAAGGAGCCTATGGAGGGTAACCTCCAGTACCGGGGCTATGCCCTGAAGGATCTGGTCAATGCCTATCTCTCCGAGGATCGCTTCGGCTTTACGGAGGTGGCCTACCTGCTGCTCTTCGGCAACCTGCCCGACCGGCAGCGCTTCGAGATGTTCCGGGACGTGATGCACGAATTCACCGCCCTGCCCCCCAATTTCGTGGAGGATATGATCATCAAGCAGCCCAGCCGGGATATTATGAACAAGCTGGGCCGCTCGGTGCTGACCCTCTACTCCTCCGACCCCAACCCCGATGCTCTCAGCGTGGAGAACCTCATGCGCCAGTCCATGGAGCTGGTGGCCCGGTTCCACCTGATGGTGGCCTATGCCTATGTGGTCAAGCGCCATTATTTCGATAACGAGAGCCTGTATATCCACCGGCCCAAGCCGGAGCTGTCCCTGGCGGAGAACTTCCTCCAGCTGATCCGCCCCGACCAGAAGTATACCCCCGAGGAGGCCCGGCTGCTGGATCTGTGCCTGATCTGCCATGCCGAGCACGGCGGCGGTAACAACTCCACCTTCACCTGCCGTGCCGTCTCCTCCACGGGGACGGACACCTACTCCGCCATCGCCGCAGCCGTAGGCTCTCTCAAGGGCCCCAAGCACGGCGGCGCTAACCGCCAGGTGCTGGAGCAGTTTGAGCAGATCAAGGCCAATGTCCGGGACTGGAGCGATGACGACGAGGTGGCGGCCTACGTCCGCCGCATCCTCATGCGCCAGGCCGGGGATGGCAGCGGCCTGGTCTACGGCATGGGCCACGCCGTCTACACCCTCTCCGACCCCAGAGCCGTCATCCTGAAGAAGGCCGCCCGTACCCTGGCCCGGCAGCGGGATATGCTGGACGAGCTGGAGCTGATGGAGGCGGTGGAGCGTGTGACCCCCGGCCTCTTCGCCGAGGTCACCGGCCACGAGAAGGCCATGTGCGCCAATGTGGACATGTACTCCGGCCTGATCTATCAGATGCTGAATATTCCGCCCGAGCTGTTTACCCCCCTCTTCGCCGTGGCCCGTATCCCCGGCTGGTGCGCCCACCGCATGGAGGAGATCCTCACCGGCGGCCGCATCTACCGCCCGGCCTACAAGCCCCTGATCCACCACAGAGAGTATATCCCCATGAGCGAGCGTTAAAACCCCCACCCGACAAAAACCCCGGCGAAACCGCCACCCCTTCCAGGAGAACCCCCTGCCGCAGCCCGACTAACAGGCTGCGGCAGTTTCAGCTTGTCGAAAAAATCTCGTATGACGGTTTCAACCGGATCGCTTCCGCTCCTTTCGGCACTGCCCCGGATGATCGGAACTGCCGTACTAAGGGCATCATTGCGAACCAGTCCGCAGACTGGTGTGGCAGCGCAGCTGTCAGCGACGAAGGAGCGCTACAGATGCGGCGTACCCCTTGCGGGTGCAATCCGTTCTCCTTTCGGCACTGCCCCGGATCATCGGAACTGCCGGGGGGAAGCGGATTGCCACGGCTCACAGGGTGAGCCTCGCAATGACAGTTGTAAGATGGAAGTTCCTTCTTCCGCCTGAACCGTCTGCAGGTTTCCCGGCCCCCACCACAGCCGCTCCCTTAGCCCCTTGCCCACGCAGCGGAAAAATTTTTTGCAAAATTTGAAAAAAGTGATTGACAAGCCGCTTTTCCTGTGGTATATTATCTGAGCAATCAGCGCACGGGCGAGTGGTGGAATTGGCAGACTCGCTAGATTCAGGTTCTAGTGTCCACTCCGGACGTGCGGGTTCAAGTCCCGCCTCGCCCACCAGGAAAAAGACAGGTTTCGAAAGAAACCTGTCTTTTTCAATGATATCCGTTCCTTGGCACGAACGGGTGATATATCTTCGATATGATATCGCTCTGCGAGCGATGATATATGCCTTCGG
>JAFQCY010000175.1 GCA_017399355.1 Oscillospiraceae bacterium | reverse complement strand
TAAGAAGCTAAAAAACTTGGGCTGGCAGCTCCCGATTGCTGCTCCTGCCTGAGAAAAAAACCTCGTTCTGGTCATGATAGGGGATCTTTGCGCTTTTTTTCGCCTCTCTTCCTATTTTCATAACAATGACATTTTATACTACGATACTTTTTGGCATACTAAGCAGCGCCACCCGGGAAACTCCTCGGGTGGCGCTGGTAGTTCTTTAATGATATATTGCTTACGCAATATGATATACGGCATTCGCCGCATGATATACTTGCCTTTGGCAAGCATGAGATAAGATCCGTTCCTCCATATGCCGAAGGCATATATCACCCACCGAAGGTGGATATCATATGGAACATATATCACCCATTCCCCAAGGAACGGATCTCAACAAAATTCGCCCTGTCTGTATCCTTGGGCTTCAATAGCGGATTGGCCCGTTCAGAGGTCTTCGGCTTCTCCGCAGTTTCCAGGGCTTCAGAAACAATTGCTTTCGTCTCTTCGACAACAGCCGCAGCCTCATTCATCTGCTTTACTTCAGCAGCCCTTTGTTCCGCTCTCGCCTGTGCCCTCTCAACCTGCCCCTCAGTCTGCATCTCCGAACCATAGCGCTCAGAGTAAGCGGTATTCGAATCCGTAGATTTTTTGGATTCCCTTACGGTCTTTCCTGCTGTGTCAGCTCCATCAAGAGCTGCTCTGCGATCGCTTCCTTCTCCGGCTCGGTTTTTCCAACCATAGGATCCACGATCACTCGGGCTTCTTTGGCTGACATACCCATCTCCCTCAATAGCTTCAATAAGGTCAATCGCTTCTCTGAGCCCGGCCGTGCCCCTTTGACGTACTCCATTGTAAATCCACTCCTTGTACTCTGCCATGTTTGTTTCCGATTTATCATTAAAAGAAATAACACGGCTAATTGTCGGCTGTTCATAATTTCCATCGGTAAACATCATCACGTTACCATTTTCTACTATGTATTCGCCGTCAAATGTTCTAGGATAATAATAACCCAACTTGCTCAATTTGGCAATAGCATCATAGAAGACAGCCAAATCTTTTCTATCGATTAGATGATCTTTTATCGCCCAATGCGCTCCGGAGGTATCATCACTATAGCTGTCGGATTTTGACTTCTTCGATAACCGAATATCGCTCTTCTTCTCATTGAATCGCTCCGACAGAGGGATCACATTCCCGTCATTGTCATAGGTCACAGGCTCGGCGGACTTGATCTGCTCCGGTTCAAAGACAATAAACACCCTGTGCCTCGTGCCGTCATTCTTGTTGAACCCACCGCCACCAATATGGGTAATGCTGTCATAGCCCATTGATGTCAGCGCATTGTGTACGATCTCATAAGCCTCATTTTTAGAGACTTCCTCCGCTGTCAGTTCCTGCTCAAAGGCACGGAAAGCATCTTCATTCATCTTGGCAATAGACAGCGCAGAAGCATCTAATCCATTGTCATTGAACAGTTTGTGCCACGCCGTAAGATTTGCTGCGGCATCCATATCAAGAGGATTCGTAGCATTCAAAAACACCTTATAGGTTGCAGGATTGTTGCCCTTGCCTCTCAGTTTACCAAGGATCTTACGAACAGCAGCCATGAACCCACGGGCAGTTTCCTTCTGAACATCTCCGCTTTTGTGCAAACAATGTATGCATGGAAAAAAAGAAACCTTCCCACGCCGACAGATGATCAAGCCTCTGTCAATACGCCCGAAGCGAACAATGGTACGGTTTCTAATAGCAGAATACCACAAACAACTACAGAAAGTCAACCCCCAAAAGTCAGAAAATCTCTAAAGAATACCAATTTCAACGGGACACCCCTTTCAGAAGGAAAGCAGCAATACTTCGCAAATTCTGCTGTTCGCAACGCAAAAGGACTGCTGGATGAAGTCGCAAGCCACATCTTCTCTGGCTACCGCCTCATCTGCGTAAACCGCTCCCTCTTGCTGCTTGGCGGTGATTGCCTTATCGCCGCCCATGATCTTGACAGCATAATCCTCAAACTACTGCCAACGCTACGCACCAAGGCGGTCTTTGGCGGCATGACCGATCTCGTGAGCGATGACAAAGCGGAAAGCGTTCTCCTTGCCGATACCGGCTCTGCTGGGTGCGATATCCAGAACGACATCATTCGTACCGAGAGTATACCTACTGTACCCGGCTGTTCGAGGCTGGCCTCGACATCAAGGAGATCCAGTACCTCATGGGACACGCATCTCCGGACATGACGATGAAAATTTATACGCACTACAGCCAAAAATCCAGGTTCTCCACGACCGCAGAAAAAGTCCGTGCAGCCCTGTAATGTACGTACAAATACGCAGCCAAACGCACATAAGTGTGTACAACTGTGGTACACATCAGAAAAAAGCGAAAATCAAAAAGCAAAAAACCGAATCAAAAAGTTCGTAAAACAATAAAAAAGACCCAAAACCTTTCGGTTTTGAGCCTTTAAAATTGGAGCTACTGGCCGGACTCGAACCGGCGACCTGCTGATTACGAATCAGCTGCTCTACCGACTGAGCTACAGTAGCGCAAGCGGATTTCTCAATTCGCAGGTTACATTCTACTGTATTTTCCCAATAAAGTCAAGGAAAAATTCGCTTTTTGCTGGGCTAAATGAAATTTCTCAGGGATGCCAGGGCTTTTTTCTCGATCCTGGAGATCTGCACCTGGGAGACCCCTAAGATCTTGGCGGTCTTGTCCTGGGTCAGGCCGTGGAAAAACCGCAGCCGGATCACCATCTGCTCCCGTTCGTTCAGGCAGGCAATGGCCTCCCTCAGTGCGATGCGTTCCACAATATCCTCCTCCATTTCTCCGTCTGTCAGCACGTCCTCTAAGGCGAAGCCCTCTTCACCGCTGCGCTTTTGTATGGACTCTGTGGCGCCGGTTGCGGTCTCTGCGCAGGCGATCTCCTCCGGCTCCAGGCCCGTTTCCAAGCTCAGCTCCCCTAAGCTGGGCTCCCGGCCCAGGGTGCCCATAAGCCGCTGACGGGCTGCCTTGATCTTTGCGGCACGCTCCTTCAGGCTGCGGCTGACCTTTACCGTTCCGTCATCCCGGAGAAAGCGGCGGATCTCTCCGGCGATCTTCGGCACGGCATAGGTGGAAAACTGCGTGCCAAAGGCCGGGTCAAAGCCCTCCAGGGCCTTCAGAAAGCCCAGGCAGCCCAGCTGATATAGGTCGTCGGAATCCACGCCCCGGCCAAAGTACCGCCGCACGATGGACCAGATCAGCCCCGTATTTTGCAGCAGCAGGGCTTCGCTGGCCTCCCGGTCTCCGGCCTTGGCCTGCTGCAGCAGCCTTTCCTGTTCCGGGTTCACCTTTTCCCTCCCCGGCAGATGATCTTTCGCTTCATATGTACCGTAGTGCCCTTGCCCGGTGTGGAGGTGATGCGGAATTCGGTCATAAAGCTCTCCATAATGGTGATGCCCATGCCGCTGCGATCCTCGCCTCCGGTGGTGAACATAGGCTTTCTGGCCTGCTCGATGTCCGGGATCCCGCAGCCCCGATCCTTTACCACAATATCCAGCACATGGTCCGGCAGGATCTTCGCCTTGACGATCACCGTGCCGATCTCATCGGGGTAGGCATGGACGATGCAATTGGTCACGGCCTCCGATACGGCGGTCTTGATATCGCCCAGCTCGTCCAGGGTGGGGTCTAACTGGGCCGCAAAGCAGCTCACCGCCGAGCGGGCAAAGCTTTCGTTGGCAGATCGGCTGGGAAATTCCAGCTGCATATAGTTTTCGCCTTTCATGGCATACATTCCTCCTTAATTTCTGTGATTTTTTCGATCCCGGCGGCGTGCAGCACCTTGTAGGGCTGGGGCGGAATGTTCTGCAGAACCAGCTTGCCCTGCAGGGCCCGCATCTTTCTGAGGGTATGCAGCACCACGGCAATGCCGCTGGAATCCATAAACCGAACCTCCTGAAAATCCAATATACACCGCAGGGGCAGGTAGCTGTCGATCTTCTCTGTGATCTGGGCCATGATCTGCCGGGCCCGGTGGTGGTCGATCTCTCCGGTCAGAGCCACGGTCAAAAGCCTGTCCTGCACATAGCTTGTCAGCTTCATAAGCGCCTCCTTACAAAAAATGAACGCATATGGACTCGTCCATATGCGTTCATTATACGATGTGTTTTTTGCGCAGCTTGTCGAAACCAAGGGAAGCCGGGAAAAAATCAGCTGACAAACCAGGAATCCATCGGCATACGCAGCTGCGCCAACGTAGGATCCCGATAGCTGGGCTCAATGCCCTCCACTAAGATCTCCACATAGCTGACCTCCGGCAGCTGGCAGACCGTGGCGACCACGGAGTGCACAGCCAGCTGCTCCTCTGAGATGCTTTCGCAGCCTGCCAGGAATTCGCCTGTGAAGTCCAGCACGCAGGTGCTGCCCTCCATGCGCATGGATAGCAGCTTGGTGCCCGTGGGGATGCAGTTTTTCAGGCCGTTGCTGCCCTCATAGGCGATCAGGGCATCCATCAGCAGGTCTACGGTGGACTCCTCCTCATCCAGCCGCAGCACAAAGGGGATGGGGGCCAAAAGGCCGGTGTCTCCGGCAGAGGGGTACAGCTCGATATCCAGGCGATCCTCGCCCAGGGCGGTGGAAAACAGGCGGGTATCTCTTGCCAGGCCGCTGCTGAGATCCAGATAGCCCAGCTGCTCCAGAGGCGCACCGGCGACCCACAGGTCAACGGTGCTGATCTCCGGCAGCTCCGTCAGAGAGTTGACAATGGAGTAGACCGCCATGCGCTCAGAGGCAAAGTCCGAGAAGCCCTGGTGGAGGAATTCCGGGGAGAGATCCACGGTGCAGATCCCGTTCTCCACGGTGACCGAGAGCAGCTTCGTCCCCCGGGGAATGCAGCTGCTGTCCGGCTGCTCCAGCAGCCGGGAGAGGATGAAGTAGGGCTTATCCCCGCTCTCCTCCTCGCTGATGGAGATACTCTGTGCCACCAGATAGCGCCGCTGGGCATCGGGGAAATAGAGCACCACCTGCTCCTCCTGGGGGAGCATTCCCGTATCCGAGAGCAGGATGTCGTTGGCGGTGAGAGTCACGGGCTCGCTGCTGCCGGGAAGGGTGACGCTCACGCTTCTGACAGAGGGGAGCTGCAGCAGGGTCTGGGTCAGGCAGACGCAGAGCAGAGAGCCTCTGGCCTCCGAAACCGGACTGCCCCGGAAAATCAGGTGGACGGCATCCGCCTCTGTGTGGGCGCTCTGCAATTGCCAGCCCTCGGGGAGCACAGGCTCTGCACCCTCGGGCAGGGGAGCGGCAAGATAGCTGCTCACCAGCTGCTCACTTTTCATACCGGCCGGATCCAGATCCGAGCCTACTGTGAGCAGGGCAGTACCGCCGTCATAGGAGATGGTTTCCCGGGGATAGTAGAAATACATGGCCGGGGGCTGTTCCGGTGCTTTTGTGCCGCAGGCCGTGAAGAGCAGCAGAGCCGCAAGCAGCAGACAAAGGAAATTTTTCTTCATGGCAGCTCCTCCGATACCTCAAAAATCGGGAAGGTCACGGTAAATACCGTGCCGCAGCTCTCACCGGCCCGTACTTGGACCGTGCCATAGTTCCGCTTGACCATGTCGGAAACAATGGAGAGCCCCAGACCTGCACCGCCGGCGGCACGGCTGCGGGCCTTATCCACCCGGTAGAAGCGGTCGAAAATATGCTCCATTGCATCCTCGGGGATGCCTGCGCCGGTATCAGAGACGGTGAGCAGCATATCCTCGCCCTGCTGCTCCAGCTGCACCTCCACCAAGCCGTTGTCCTTATTGTACTTGATGGCATTTTCTACCAGGTTGAATACGATCTGGTAGAGGTCGTCCTCCACGGTCATAATGCTGCAGGATTGCAGCTTCCGCTGGATGCGGATCCCTCGGAGCAGGGCCAGAGGCCGCAGCATCCGGATCACCTTCTCCACCGTCGGCGCAGCATCGATGATCTCCCGCTCGTTCGATACGTTGCTGTCCAGCTTGGTCAGGGCAAGCAGCTTCTGAGACAGGCGGCCCAGGCGGTCAGCCTCTCTGCCGATGTCCCCGATAAATTCCCGCTCCGTCTGCAGATCCATCTCGTTCTGGAGGATGGAGTCTGAGAGCAGCTTGATGGAGGCCAGGGGGGTTTTTAGTTCGTGGGAGGCATCGGAGACAAACTGCCTCCTCCGGCGCTCCGATTCCTCCAGACGGTCAGACAGGGTGTTAAACTCCCGGCCCAGCTTTGCCAGCTCATCGTGACCCCGGATATCCAGCTTCTGGCTGTAGTCGCCGTCACGCATGGCCCGGATGGAGTAGAGGATCTTCCGCAGCCGCAGAGAGAATGCGCCGGAGAGCAGCATAGCCACCAGGATGATCGCCAGCTCCAGACCGGCAGAGATCCGCAGGATGTTGGTCTCCATGGCGGAGATCAGCGCACCCAGATCCCGGTCATACTGCATCAGGTATACCACGCCCAGCACCTGGCCGTTTCGCATCAGAGGGATGGCGGCACGGGTCTCGATGGCCCCGTCCACAAAGCGGCTGTAGACCACCTGATTGCCCCGGCTGGCAGTGACGATCTCCGGGAAGAGCAGCAGCTTACCCTCGGCATTGCCGGTCTCCAGAGAGTCGTAGAGGGCAAAGCCGCCCCCATCCGTCACCACGCTGCGGGTGGCAGAGAGCTCCTCCGAGGCGTTGATGCTGCTCTCAATGGCAGAGGCGGTCAGGGTATCCGTCTGCAAAAGGGCAGCAGAAATCAGCTGCGCCTTATCGCTCAGGGCCTGTTCCTGGGTGCTGAAGACCATGCTGCGCAGCTTGCCGGAGGCATAGATATTCAGGAAAAAGAGGGCAATGCCGATGATCAGGATATAGACGATGGCATTGCGCAGCTGCGAGCTGGCCGGCACCATGGCCAGCCATCTTTTACGCTTTGAAATAGTACCCAACTCCCCATTTTGTCATGAAATACTCCGGCTCGGCCGGAATGGTCTCTAACTTTTCCCGGATGCGGCGGATATGCACGTCCACGGTGCGGATGTCGCTGCGGTATTCGTAGGCCCAGATCAGATCCAGCAGACTGTCTCTGGAGTAGACCCGGTTGGGGTTGCGCATCAGCAGCTCCACCACGTCAAACTCTCTGGCCGTGAGGTCGGCGGCCACACCGTTCTTATAGACGTTGCGCTCCGAGGAATCCAGGGTAATGGCGCCTACGGTGATGCGGCTCTGCTTGCTCTCCAGGCGGCTGCTGCGCCGCAGCAGCGCCCGGATACGGGCTTTCAGCTCCAGAATATTGAAAGGCTTGGTGAGATAATCGTCTGCGCCCTGCTCAAAGCCCAGCAGCTTGTCCATGTCGTCGGTACGGGCGGTGAGCATGATCACAGGCACGTCGGAAAACTCTCTGATCCGGCGGCAGGCCTCCAGCCCGTCCACCTCCGGCATCATCACGTCCAGTACGATCAGCCTGATCTCCGGATCCCGGGCCAGGTCTATGGCCTCTGCTCCGTTGGAGCCGGTGATGACCTCGTAGCCATCGTTTTGCAGGTTAAATTTAATGCCCTTGACCAGCAGGGGCTCGTCGTCAACTACCAGTATCTTCATTTTGCTCCTCCACGGTAATGTAATCCTTGATATTTTCAAATCTCTTCTCGCCGATGCCGCTGACCTCCATAATGCCCTCGATCTCGGTAAAGGGGCCGTGCTTCTCCCGGTGGTCGATGATCCGCTGGGCATAGGTCTCTCCGATCCCCGGCAGCTCCATCAGCGCCTTCTTTCCGGCGGTATTGATGTTGACGGGGAAGGTGACCTCTCCCTCCGGCTCCGGCTCATCCTCCCGGGCCTGTTCGGTGGAGGCCGGGGCGGTGCTGGGGGCTAAGGTGGCGGATTTTTCCGTCAGAACCTGAACCTGCGTCCCCGTCCGGCTGCTTCCCAGGAGGAAGCCTCCGGAAAAGCAGACCAGCGCCAGGGTCAGCGCGATCAGAACAGCACTTCCTTTAATCTCTTTCATATTCTTTTCCTCTGCAAGTGCGTTGACATCAACGTGATTTTTGGTATAATAGAAGTTAAGCTATTATACCACAGACTTGTCGCCCTCGGCAATACAATCCGGGGCGTTTCGGGGGATATTTATGAAAAAATACCGTTTTCTTGCCATCTTGTTGAGTTTTCTGCTGCTATTGAGCCTGGCTATGCCCTGCTTTGCCGAGCCGGAGCAGAGCACCGAGCCCACCGAGTCCACCGAGGAGCCGGCCACCACCCCGGAGGATCTGCCCGATAGCTTCGGCAGGCCAGAGCCTCTGAAGGAGTCCATCTTTGCCACCACCTACAAGGCCCTTGCCAAGGCAGCGGTGCTGGTGGAGCTCAATTCCAATACCATCGTCTTCGCCCAGGATATGGATAAGAAGCTCTATCCTGCCAGCCTGACCAAAATCATGACCTGTATGCTGGCCCTGGAGCATGGAAACTTAGACGACATCCTGACAGTTTCGGATACGGCGCTGCAGAATCTGAATATCTATGGCAGTACCGTGGGCCTGCAGGAGGGGGAGGAGATCAGCCTCCGTGAGCTGCTGTACTGCATCATGATCTCCTCTGCCAATGAGGGCTGCAATGTGATCGGCGAGTATATCTCCGGCAGCATCGAAAGCTTCGTCAAGGCCATGAATGACAAGGCCGCCGAGATCGGCATGAAGAATACCCACTTTGCCAATGCCCACGGCCTCCATGATGATGACCACTACACCACCGCCCATGATCTGGCCATCCTGGCCTGCTGGGCCTGGCAGAATCTGCAGTTCCGGGAGTTCTGCACCACCGTGGAGCACACCGTACCTGCCACCAACAAATCCGAAGCCCGCTACCTCCAAACCACCAACCACCTCACCTCCACCCACGAGACCGACCGCTATTATTACGAGAATGCCCAGGGCATCAAGACCGGCTTCACCACTCCTGCCGGTGGCTGCCTGATCTCCACCTGCTCCAATGGAGAGATGGCCTACCTGACGGTGGTCTGCGGCTGCGAGACCCTCTACGATGCCGAGAGCAATCCCCTGGATATGCGCTTCCTGGAGACCATAGACCTCTTCAACTTTGGCTTCCGCCGCTATGATTTTGTCCAGGTGCTCTCCGATCTTGCCATGCTGGAGCAGTGCCAGGTCAATAACGGCCTGTCCAACCGTGTTTTGGTACACGCTGCCGAGAGCAAGGAGGTTCTCCTGCCTGTGAACTATGACCCGGCGCTGGTGAGTCTCCGCCTGGATTATAGCCAGGGGAATGTCCTCCAGGCTCCTCTGGCCGAAGGCCAGAAGGTGGGCGTTGTCACGGCCTACTATGATAATATCCCCCTGGTCAGCGCAGACCTGGTTACCCTCAGCGCTGTGGGAAGCCACCAGAGCGTTCAGGTGGATGCCGTCACCGCCGAGGGTGACAGCGGCATCTGGTCGGATCTGATGCACTACTGGTATCTGACCATTCCCTTCGCCGTGGTGCTCTTCCTGGTGATTTTGCTTCTGATCATCCGTGCTGTCAATGTACACCGTGCCAAGAAGCGTGCCAAGCGCCGCCGCCGCAATGCCGCAAGGAGGAGAACCTATGACTGAGATGGAGCAGCTGCGCAGACAGTGTCTGGACTGCAGGGCCTGTCCTCTGTGCCGGGAGCGCACCCATGTGGTCTTCGGCGTAGGCTGCGTAGAGACGGATATTGTCTTTGTGGGCGAGGGCCCGGGGCAGCAGGAGGATCTCAGCGGCGAGCCCTTTGTAGGCGCTGCGGGGAAGCTTCTGGACGAGATGCTCAATATCATCGACCTGGGGCGGCACAATTGCTACATCGCCAATATCGTCAAGTGCCGTCCGCCCCATAACCGGGATCCGCTGCCCCAGGAGCAGGATGCCTGCATTGGCTATCTGCACAAGCAGCTGGAGATCATCCGCCCCAAGATCGTGGTCTGCCTGGGCAGGATCGCAGCCCAGAGGCTCATCAAGGAGGATTTCCGCATCACCCGGGAGCACGGCACCTGGTTCGATCGGGACGGGGTGCAGTATATGGCCATGTATCACCCCTCCGCCCTGCTGCGGGATGTGAATAAGCGCCCGGAGACCTTCCGGGATCTCTGCCTGCTGCGCAATATGGCAAGAGCGCTGGGCTGCATGCCGGAGGAAAGACCATGACGAAACAAGAATTTTTCACCCGCTGTGCTGCCGGTCCGTTGCTTCTGGATGGTGCCACCGGCTCCAATCTCATGAAGGCCAGTATGCCCCGGGGCGTCTGCACGGAGCAGTGGATCTGCGACCATCCGGAGGCGCTGCTGGCGCTGCAGCGGGAGTATGTGGCTGCAGGCTCTGATATCCTGTATGCCCCAACCTTTTCCGCCAACCGCCATTCTCTTCGCCGCCATGGGCTGGAGGGCCAGGTGGCTTCCCTGAACCGCCGTCTGGTTGCCCTGAGCCGTCAGGCTGCGGCAGGACGGGCCCTGGTGGCAGGCGACCTGACCACCACCGGTGAGCCCCTGGAGCCCCTGGGCGGGATGTCCTATAGTCAGCTCTTTGCCATCTATGAGGAGCAGATCACCGCCCTGTTGGAGGCGGAGGTGGATCTTTTGGTGGTGGAGACCATGCTCAGCGTGGAGGAGACCGTGGTTGCCCTGGAGGCCGCCCGAAGTCTCTGCGACCTGCCGGTTATGTGCAGCCTAACGGTGCAGGCTGATGGCAAAGCCTATTTCGGCGGAGACTGTGTAGAGGCGGTGCAGACCTTCAGCGAGCTGGGAGCTGCCGCCGCAGGGATCAATTGCTCCTGCGGCCCGGAGCAGCTCAATGCCCTGGTGCGAAATATGAAGGCCGCTACCTCCGTCCCCCTCCTGGTCAAGCCCAATGCGGGGATGCCGCAGATCAATGACCTGGGAGAGGCGGTCTACTCCATGGGGGCAGAGGAATTTGCCGCCTGTATGCAGACTCTGCTGGAACTGGGGGCCAATGTGATCGGGGGCTGCTGCGGTACAGATCCCTCCTTCATCGCCGCCCTGAACCGCCTGAGAAACACAGAAAAAGCATAAGCTGCGCCCGCAGGGAAAGCCTGCGGGCGTTTTCTGTGCAAAGAATTTACCGAAATGTTACTTGTGTATGGGAGATTCTTTTTGTATAATAGTATAAACGGAAGTTTTTCCATTTTTGGAAGAAGGAGTCTGGCATGAAAGACAAACGCTCCGGTGGCTTTGTGGATGCCTTAGCCACTTTCATTGTAGATAAACGAAGGATCCTTTTCCTGATTTACGGCATCGCCTTTGTGTTCTGCCTTTTCTCGATGAATTGGGTGGAGATCGAGAATGATGTGACCACCTACCTGTCCGAGGATACCGAGACCCGTCAGGGCATTGTGGCCATGAACGAGAATTTTGCTGCCTTCTCCACGGCCCAGGTAATGGTCTCCAATATCACCTACGAGCGGGCCCGGGAGATCGCAGAGCACTTAGGGGAGATCGAGGGTGTAGAGCTGGTGGCCTTTGACGACACCGCCGCCCACTATACCGATGCCTCCGCCCTCTTTGATGTGAGCTTTGCAGGGGGCAACTTTGACCAAATCAGTCTGGATGCCGTGGCGGAGATCCGCCAAATGCTCTCCGGGCAGGATCTTACCATCTATACCACCGTGGGCTATGACGAGAATGCCACATTGCGTAAGGAGACCACCACCGTCCTGATCGTCGCCTCCATCATCATTGTCCTGGTGCTGACCCTGACCTCCCGGGCCTACATGGAGGTGCCGGTGCTGCTTCTTACCTTTGGCGCAGCTGCCCTCTTGAATATGGGTACCAATTTCCTCTGCGGCAAGATCAGCTTTATTTCCGACTCCGTTGCGGTGGTGCTGCAGCTGGCCCTGGCCATTGACTATGCCATTATCCTCTGCCACCGCTTCTCCGATGAGCACGAGACCAAAAATGCCCGGGATGCGGCCATTGCCGCCCTGAAAAAGGCCATCCCCGAGATCAGCGGTTCCTCCCTGACCACGGTCAGCGGTCTGGCGGCCCTGGGCTTCATGGAGTTCGGCATCGGCCTGGATATGGCCATCGTCCTGATCAAGGCGATCTTACTGAGCCTGCTGTCGGTCTTTACCCTGATGCCGGGGCTTCTGGTGCTGTTCTCCCCCCTGATCGATAAGACCTGTCACAAGAAGCTGCTGCCCAATATCAGCTTTGCCGGTAAATTTGCCGTCAAGACCCGCCGGGTGCTGCCGATCCTCTTCCTGCTGCTTCTGGGGGGTGCAGCCTGGCTGTCCAACCTCTGCCCCTTTGCCTATAGCTATATGGATATCAAGACCACCAAGATGACGGAGCATCAGACCTCCTATTTTAAGATCATGGAGACCTTTGAGACCGGCAATATGGTTGGCCTGGTGCTGCCCGGGTCAGATTATGAGGCGGAGCCCCGTCTTCTCCGGGAGCTGGAGCAGCGGGAGGAGGTCATCAGCACCATGGGCCTGTCCGGTATGGAGGCCATGGAGGGCTACCGCCTGACCGATGCCCTGGGGCCACGGGAGCTTTCGGAGCTTCTGGAGCTGGATTATGAGGTGACCCAGCTGCTCTATACCGCCTATGCGGCGGAGTATGACCAGTATGGCAGCATCCTCAGCGGCATCGAGAACTATGAGATCCCCCTCTTTGACCTGCTGCTCTACCTCAAGGATCAGATGAGCGCCTACCATATCAGCCTGGGCGGCGAGGAGCAGCAGGCGGTGGAGGAGCTGTTCCACCAGCTGGATCTGGCCAAGGCGCAGTTGCAAAGCGGCAGCTACAGCCGCATGGTGGTGTACCTGGATCTGCCGGTAGAGGGGGAGGAGACCTATGCCTTCTTAGAGGAGCTCCGTGGGATCATTGGGCAGTATTACCCCGGGGACTACTATGTGGTGGGCAATTCCACCAGCTCCCGGGATCTTTCGGACTCCTTTGTCAAGGATAATCTTCTGATCTCCGTCCTGTCTATTGTATTTGTGGTCATTGTTCTGCTCTTTACCTTCCGCTCGGTGGGGCTCTCTGTCCTGCTGATCATTGTGATCCAGGGCAGTATCTGGATCAACTTCTCCATACAGACCCTGAATCATGAGCCGCTGTATTTCCTGGGCTACCTGATCGTCAATGCCATTATGATGGGTGCCAATATTGACTATGCCATTGTGATCTCCAGCCACTATCAGGAGCAGAAAGAGAAGCTGCCACCCAAGGAGGCCATTATCCGTGCCATCAATGCGGCCTTCCCCACGGTCTTTACCTCCGGTATTATTATGGCCTCTGCCGGGCTTTTGATCGGCGGTCTTTCGGCGCAGCCTGTGGTTTCGGTTATGGGCGCTACTCTGGGCAGAGGTACCATTATCTCCATTTTCCTGGTGCTCTTTGTGCTGCCCGCTATCTTAGTGCTGGGAGATTCCGTCATCGAGCGCACCCGGCTCGGGAAAAAGACGACGCAGCCCACGCAGACGACTTCTGAAGGCACGGTTCGTCTCCGTGGCCATGTCCGTGGCTATATTCAGGGTGAGGTAGATGCAGAGATCCGGGGCGAGATCCGGGGAAAGCTGGAGGCTACGGTCTCTCCCACTGCTCTCGTAGAAAAGGAGGATGGCGACCATGCGTAAGTGGATTCCGGTGCTGCTTCTTTGCAGCCTGCTGCTGACAGCGCTGTCCCCCTGCGTCCTGGCCTCCGATGCCCTGCTGGAGATCTCTACGGCTGAGGAATTCCTGGCCTTTGCTGAGAATTGCCGTCTGGATCGCTACAGCAGCGGCCTGCAGGTCTCCCTGCAGGAGGATCTGGATCTCAGCGAGCTGCCCTTTCAGGGGATCCCCCTGTTCTGCGGTAGCTTTTACGGAAACGGCCATACCATCTCCGGCTTTTCTCTCTCTCCGGAGGGAGAGACCTGGGGCTTCTTCCGCTATCTCGCTCCCGGAGCGAGGGTGCAGGAGCTGCGGCTGCAGGGTACGGTCTGTGCCTCCGGGGCCGGGCAGCAAATCGGCGGCTTGGTCGGCTATAACCAAGGCTATCTGATAAATTGTAGTTTTGAAGGCCAAGTCTCCGGAGCTGATGCCGTCGGCGGCCTGGTGGGGGAAAATGCCGTCACCGGCGTGGTGGAGAGCTCCTATGCCGATGGCGAGGTCAGCGGTGCCCACTTTGTGGGCGGCCTGGCGGGGAAGAACTATGGTGTGATCCGTGCCTGCAGCAACCGGGCCTCGGTCAATGCCACAGCGGCCCAGAATGACCTGAGCCTGTCCAACCTGACCCTGGACTCCCTTACGGGGACGGAGCAGGCCACCGTAGCTACGGATCTGGGCGGCATCGCCGGGATCAGCAGCGGTGTCCTCCGCAATTGCGAGAATCATGGCACCGTGGGCTATCGCAATATGGGCTATAACATCGGCGGCATCGCCGGTACCCAATCCGGTTATATCACCCAGTGCCGAAACTATGGCGCAGTCAGCGGACGTAAGGAAGTGGGCGGTATTGTGGGCCAGTTGGAGCCTGCCGCCGTGCTGGACTATGATACGGATACCATCATGATCCTCCGGGATCAGCTCGGTACCATGACCGACCTGGCCTCCCATGCCATGGGAAATGCCTACTCCGGTGCGGATCAGATCAGCGGTCAGATCGGCAGCCTCCGGGGCCAGGCTCAGACGGCCCGGGATGCGGTGGACAGCCTGGTTCCCGACCGGGAGGATCCCCACCTGCCCAGCTGGGATACGGTTCTGGCGGCGCAGAATACCCTGGCCTCGACCATGGAGTCCATGCCCCGCACCCTGCGGGGGATCGTCTCCTCTGCTGGTGCCACTCTGGATACCTTAGGGGAGGATCTGCAGTCTCTCTCCGGGCAGCTGGAGCTCATGGGGCAGACCGTGGACGGTGCAGAGGAGCATCTGGGCGCCAGCCTGACCGATGTATCCGACCGGGACAGCGCCGGGGACTATAGCGGAAAAATCGAAAGCTGCCAAAACTATGCCCCCATTTTTGCCGATGACAATGTGGGCGGTATCGTCGGCGCCATAGCCGTGGAGAACGATCTGGATGTCTCCGGAGATTGGCAGCAGGTTGGAGATGCCTCCCTGAATTTTGAGGGGCAGCTCCGTGCGGTTGTCCTTAGCTGCAGCAACCATGCCTCCGTCAGCGGCAAAAAGCAGAATGTAGGCGGCATTGCAGGCTGGCAGAGTCTGGGCCTGCTGCGGGATTGCCTGAATACCGGTGCGGTTGAGAGCAGCGGAACCTATGTGGGCGGTGCGGCAGGCCGTAGCCTGGGCTACATCCGCAGCTGCTATGTCCGCTGCACACTGGATGGGGAAGGCTATGTGGGCGGTATTGCCGGCAGCGCCGCCATCGTGACCCATTGCTATAGTCAGGTGCTTCTGCCGGAGCAGGGAATGAATCGGGGCGCTGTTCTTGGAGAGCGGACTGATCCCCTTCAGGAGGAGCAGGAGCCTCTGGCCGGGAATTTCTACCTGGCTGTGGGCGGCGATCCCGGTGCCATCGACTCCATCAGCTACTCCGGCCTGGCAGAGCCCATGGAGGAATCTGCGTTCCTTCCCATGGCCCGGCTGCCCGAGGCCTTTCAGACCGTGACCCTCAGCTTTGTCTACCCCGATGGGAGGGTAGAATCCCTTGCCCTTCCTGTGGGCAGCAGCCCTGCTTTGGAAGTGCTGCCGGTGCTGCCTCCTATGGAGGGAAGCCTTGGCCGCTGGGACGGCCTGGAGCTCTCCGCTCCCTGCTACTTTGACCGGACCTTCCACGGGGTCTATACCCCCTGTCCCCGGGTCATAGAGAGCGAGCAGCAGGATGAGGCCGGGCGCCCCCTGGCCTTAGCCGAGGGCGACTTTACCGCATCGGGCTGGGTGCAGGTAGAGCCCTGCGAGGTTGTGCCTGTGGGCGGTGATCAGTTGCTGGCTGCCTGGAAGGTGTCGACCAGTCCCGAGACCCATACCCTGCGCCTGATGGTGGAGGATGATGGGACGGATGTGAAGCTGCTGCAGGTGGAAGGTGAAAGTACCGTCCCCATCTCCTATCGCCGGGAGGGCAGCTACCTGGTGTTCCCCTGTGGGGAGCAGGAGCTGCTTTTGGCGCTGGTAGCCGAGGAGGGAAGCCCCCTCTACCGGATCATCGCCGCCGGTGGCGCAGTGCTGCTGACCGTCTGCCTGATCCTGCTTGTCCGCAAGCTGCGGAAAAAGAAAAAAGCTGCCCTCAAGCAGCCATAAACGGATAAAACCCGGCGGCAAATCATTGCTGCCGGGGTTCCTTATTTGTTAGCCAATGCAGATCCTTTGGTGCGATGGCCTGCAGCAGCAAGGAAAGGCTCAGCAGCAGACTCAGGAAGAAACCGCCTCTGCATACCAGCTCCTTCACAGGGCTGTTTAGCGCAGGCAGAAGCATGGCTGCAGGGAGAGCGATCAGCAGGCAGCATAAGCTTTTAAGCAGGCTTCCCATGGGCAGCCGATATCCCGTAACCTTCAGCAGACGGCGCAGGCTGAGGACTAAATTGATGCCGTGGGTCACAGTAAAGCTGAAAATATAGCCCCGGATCCCCCAGCGGGGCAGCAGCAGGAAGAGCAGCGCCACATCCAGCCCGGAGGTGAAGGTGTTGTAACGTACGCAGCTCAGCTGCTGCAGCAGCCCCTTGAGCATGCCGTCGGTGATGGCATCCAGGTAGAGCATCAGCACCATAGGCGCAAAGATCCGCAGATACTGCCCGGCCTCTGCGCTGCCGTAGATCCGCTGCCCCAGAGGCGCTGCGCAGCAGAATAAAAATCCGCTGACCGTGCAGGCAAAGAGCCAGGTCATTCGCAGGCAGCGGTCTGTCAGAGCTTGGATCCGCTCTGTGCGTCCGGCGGCCCGACTGCGGGACAGCTCCGGTACCAGCAGATCTGCCAGAGCATAGAGGATCGCCGCCGGGAACATCAGAATCGGGAAGACCATGGCATGGATGGTGCCGTGGGCAGCAAGCGCTGCCTGGGATGAGGCCCCGTATTTTGCCAGCCCCAGGGGGATCAGCAGCTGCTCCAGCGTATTGAGCCCGGCCCGCAGGTAGTCATTCAGGGCCAGGGGCAGGCAGAGCTTTCGCAGCCGCTGCCCCATACCCGGGAGCTTCCCTTTGGCCCGAAACGGCATAGTATCCCGGAGAAAGCGGAAAAACAGCAGCGTAAATTCCAGCGCCGCCCCCAGAGAGCTGCCCAGCAATATGGCGCTGCAGGCATATGTGCTGCTGCCTGAACCACGCATCAGGGCAAAAACCGTAAAACCCATGGAAAACAGCCGCTCGCCGATCTGCACCCCCACCATCTTCCGCAGCTTGCCGCAGGCGGTGAAATACCCGCCCATCACGCCGCAGAGGCAGGAGCAGGGGAGAAATACCGCCAAGATCCGCAGGGGAGTTGCCGCATCGGTATGATTCAGCAGCCGTGCCGCGATCAGAGGCGCAGAGAAATAAAGGCCGACCGCCACCATACTGCTGACCGTCAGGCCGTATTTCAGGCAGGCTCTTACAGCGCTGTAGGCTCCCTCTGGATTTTTCTTCCCGAATTCCTCCGCTGTCAGGCACATCGCTGCCACCCGTACTCCGGAGGAACCCAAAATCAGCGCAAAGAATCCCATCGAGGAGATCAATTGCAGCAGCCCCAGCCCGGCAGCGCCGATGCGCCCGGCCAGGAAGGCATTGAATCCGATCCCCATCAGCCGCAGCAGCAAATCGCTGCCGGTGAGCAGCAGCGCACCCCGGAATATAGAGCCCTTCTTCACAGCCATCACCCCCCTGTCCCCACTATATGCCCCCGAGGGCCAAGGAGATGCCCGGAGAATCCCTCAAAAAACAACACCCTGACCGACTCGGTCAGGGTGTTGCTCCGGGCGAAAAACCCGGGATGTATGGAGCTTTATGGTGGCCTGTGCCCGGCACAGCTCCTCAGTTCCGGCCTTCCTGGGCCTGGATGATGGCTTTGTAGTAGTCCACGGCGGCGGGGAGGCAGCCTGCTTCGATATTCTCGTTAAGGCCGTGCATACCGGCCATCTGCTCCGGGCCGTAGTTCACGGGGCTGAAGCGGACGCAGTGGTCGCAGACCTGGCCATAGAACCGGGCATCTGTAGCGCCGGTGACCACATAGGGCAGCACACCTACGCCGGGGAAGATCTTATGGATGGTATCCTGCACCAGACCAAAGCCTGCACCATTCAGATCCAAGGAGGCAGAGGGCTCTCCCTGCTTCACCACTTCCATCTCGATGCCGTGCTGCTTTGCCAGCTTGTCCAGCACCTCCAGGCTCTCCCTTGCGCCCTGATGGGGGATAAAGCGCAGGTTGGCGCAGACCGTAGCCTCCTGGGGCAGCACATTAAAGCCCTGAGAGCCCTGCTGCATGGTAAAGGCAATGGTGGTCTGCAGCATGGCTGCGGCCTGTGCGCTGATCATGGGCATGACCTTCTTCAATAGCGGACGGAAGAGCCAGCCGTTGGCCAGGACAAATTTCAGCCCAAAGCTTGCGCAGTAGGGGGCGATCCGAGCGAACATGGCATTGACCGCCGGGGAGAAGGCTCGCCGGAAGGGGGTCTTCTTCTCCACCCGGCTGACGAACTTTGCCAGACGGGGGATGGGGGTGTTTTTGCCGGGAGCGCTGGCATGGCCGCCCTTGCTCCGGGCGATGAAGCGCACGTCGCCATAGCCCTTCTCAAAGATGCCCACGGCAGCAAAATGGCCCTTCACACCGCCAATGGGATCCTGGATGATGCTGCCGCCCTCGTCGCAGAGGAGGAAGAGACGGATGCCCTGCTCCCGGAACCAGCCTGCCAGCTTGGGGCCGCCGCTGCCGCCGATCTCCTCGGTGCAGGAGCTGAGCAGATACACATCGCAGTCGGGCACATAGCCCTGCTCCATCAGCTCCTCTGCTGCCTGGTAGAAGGCCATCAGGCTGCACTTGGTGTCCGCAGCTCCACGTCCCCAGACCTTTCCCTCGGCCACAGCGCCGGAGAAGGGTGGATAGCGCCACTGCCCCGATGCCTCCACCACATCCATATGGCTCATCAGGGCGATGGGAGCGGTGCTGCGCTTGCCTTTCCATTTCAGGAGCAGGTTTCCATCGATCTCCACCTTCTCGCAGGTGGCAAAGACCTTGGGAAACAGCGCTTCCAGTTCCTTGTGAAAGTTGCGGAATTTCTCGATTTCCGGATCGGCACGGGAGGAAATGGTCTCCACCTGTACCATTTTCGACAGCTTCTCTGCATAGAGCTCCACCCGCTGCCGGTCTGTGCTGAGGCTGTAGGAGGTCTGCTTTTTCGGCAACATCAGGGTGCGTACCAGGGCAATCAGCAGCAGAAGCAGCAAAATGCCCACGAAACCCAGCAGAAGATACACAGCGATCATGCTTCTCCGGCCTCCTTCTTCTGGGTCTTACGCATACGGATCCAGGCATGGGCAATGGCAATTGCGCCGCTGAGGATCATCAAAAAGCCTACATTGGAGATCAAAGAGGGGACAAAGACAAAGAGCAGGGTCATGACCACCAGAGGGATGGCCACCAGCTCCTTACCTTTGCGGAAATACTTAATGGCCATAGCGCCAAAGAGTGCGGGAACCACATTGTCAAAGGCAGGCTGCAGCACCTCGGCCTCCAGCACGGGCCGCAGGGGGATCATCAGCAGCACACCCAGGGCGATGACCACCGTGGTCACCAGAGAGGAGGCTGCAATAGAGAGGGTAGAGACGATCTCATTCTCCGTGGTGCCGGCCTCGGTGCCTGCGATATCGCGGGCATTGAGGGCGCAGGGGATCTTCATGTTGATCATATTGCCGGTAATGAAGCCCAGGTAGCTGCCACCGGCTCCCAGCATGGGAGTGTAGATCAGAAATTCCACAATGCAGCTGGGAATGTAGATAATGGCGATCTGTGCAAAGCCCTTGCCGAAGGCAGACAGGTCAGGCATGGCATCCAGGCTCAGGCCCATGAGGAAAGGAGAGCCCACCAGCATCACAATGCCCAGGAGCAGACCGATGCGGCCAAAGAGATGGGTGCGGTTATTGTACTTTTCCAGGTATTCGTTTCTCTGTTGCTCGTTCATATCCTCGCCTCCCTCAGAAAATCATGTTGCTGAAGACGCTGGCAGCCATACCCACCAGCATACTGCCTGCAATGGAGAAGTTCTCCAGCCAGGCCAGCTTTTTCTTCTCGGTAAAGTAGATAAATACAGCCATTGCCCCTGCTGCAAAAACCAGGGTCACCAGCTGCAGATACTGGCCGGTGATCACAAAGCTGCCGTTCTGAAACTGCACCAGCTGACCGATGAAGCTGCCGATATAGGCGGTGATCAGGCCGATGAACATGGCGGTCATGGCCAGGTCGCCGAAGCCGCCGCCCTTTTTTGTGCCGGTCTTTTTCTTCTGCAGCTTGCGGGTATAGGTCTTGCCAAATAGGGCCATACAGACCACGCCCCAGATAATGCCCACAGACATCAGGAGGGCGATGGTGGTAAAGGCGGTGGGAGTCATCTGCTCGGCATTCAGAGAGTCCAGGCCGGTGTTTCTGGCGGCAATATCCGCCACGCTGGTCTCATAGTGCAGCGCACCGATGACAGAGAGCCGCAGCCAGGGCAGGGGAATGCCCAGAGAGCCGGACAGGGCGATGACACCCAGGAGAATGCTGATGCTGGGCAGGATGGAGAAGGTGATGCTGGAGGTCACGGTACGCTTCAGCTTCGTCCGGTCCATGCCGATGGCAATACCGGCCCGATAGGCCCGGATCAGGAAGAAGAGGCTCATGGCAACCACAAAGAGGATGATACCGCCGCTGATCAGGTATAAGGGTGTGCTGTTTAATTGGTCTAAGACTTCCATATGGTTTGTTCCTTTCTTTCAATGGTCATACCGATTATAGCGGCTTTTCGCAGATTTTGCAAGAAGCAGGAAAAAACAGGGAATATTTATTTTATCAGGGTTCAAAAACTGAGAGAAGCATGATATAATACAAGCAGAGTGTTTTGCGCATCCCTACTACAGAAAGGAGAAACCTGCATGAAAAACGAATTTAAGTATATCATCCACCATACCGGCGATACCAAGAAGGACACCGCCAAGGCCAAGGCTATGTTCCCCATGACCTGCGCCCGGGATGCCCGCAAGTTCCATAGCCATATTCCCGGTTACCATATGACCCCCCTGGTAGCCCTGCCCAACCTGGCTCACCTGCTGGGCATCGGCGGCATCTATGTCAAGAACGAGTCCAAGCGCCTGCGTATGAACTCCTTTAAGGTTATGGGCGGCTCCTATGCGGTCTATCGCCTGATCAAGCAGATCCTGGGCCGTGAGGATGAGGATCTGACCTTCGAGTATCTCACCAGCCCCGAGTGCCATGCCGCCCTGGGCGATGTCGTATTCTGCTCTGCAACAGACGGCAACCATGGCCGTGGCCTGGCCTGGGTCTGCAATAAGCTGGGCCTTCCCTGCAAGATCTATGTCCATAGCGAGACCAGCCAGCCCCGTATCGATGCCATCGCCTCTTTTGGCGCTGAGGTCACGGTTGTCAATGGCAACTATGACGATGCGGTTCGTCAGGCTGCCGAGGATGCCAAGGCCAATGGTTGGTATGTGGTTTCCGATACCTCCTGGCCCGGCTATGAGAAGATCCCCACCTGGATCATGCAGGGCTATAACTCCATTATGCTGGAGGTTCAGGAGCAGTTCTCCGGCCTGGGCATTGTGAAGCCCACCCATGTATTTGTGCAGGCCGGTGTGGGCGCCATGGCTGCCAGCGTAGTCGGCTTCTACAGCGCCATCTTCCCCGATGATCCTCCCGTTTTCGTGGTGGTTGAGCCCGATAAGGCTCCCTGCATCTATGAGTCCATTGCTGCCGGCGATGGTCAGTGCCATAGCGTCAAGGGCGATCTGGATACCATCATGGCGGGCCTGGCCTGCGGCGACCCCTCTCCCATTGCCTTTGAGATCCTGAAGGACAATGCCGATATCTTTATTCAGGTGCCCGATAACGTGGCTGCCCGTGGTATGCGCATTCTGGGCTGCCCCCTCAGTGGCGATCCCATGGTCATCTCCGGTGAGAGCGGCGCAGTGCCCCTGGGTACCCTCTTTGCCCTCCTGACCGATGAGATCAGCGCTGACCTGAAGGCTGCCCTGAAGCTGGATGAGGATTCTACCGTATTCTTTGTCAATACCGAGGGCAATACGGACCCCATCGAGTTCCGCCGCATCCTCTGGGATGGCAAGAACCCCACCCCTGCCCGTTTCCGCGTCAAGGAATGATCCGACTTCCCAAGGCCGCATATCAGGATCTCCTGATATGCGGCTTTTTAACCCCATCTTTGCTGTGAAGCTGCTATACTATGGCTAAGGAGTGACCTAAGAAGAAACCTACTCTGCAGGGGAAGGATGCTCTGTTTTCTCTTCTGACCCTTGCGCTTAGTTTTTTGCTGAATCTGCTCCCGGTGGAGCAGTTTCAAACCGATACGCTGACCCCTATGATCTTTGTGTTGGGTGTATTCCTTGTCTACCTCTCCCAGCACAGCGGCAAGGTGCTGACCTATGCCGCCATCATCTGCAGCATCTGGGGCAGCTGCGACGACGGCAGTGTCAAGAAGCTCCAGGTCAATATGGCCAATATTCGCAAGAAGCTGGGCTGCAAGCCCGGGGACAATCGCTACATCATCAACGAGCTTGGCGTAGGCTACCGCATCCAGGATGCCTGAACTGCATAATAGAAGATCCCCCTCCGACAGAATGGGTCGGAGGGGGATCGCTATGTTCCGCTGCTTATACCAGCTCGTTGGCCAGGGCCTCGATCTGGGCCTTGCTGTCGTCATTGAGTGCCGAGAGGATCTTGACGGTGGTTTCGGTGAAGGTCAGCTCCTTGCTGCCCTCCAGCATTTTCCGCATGACCTTTGCGGCCATGGGCGCCCAGGAGCCGTTCTCCATAAGGCCGATGGTGCGCTTCTGGTAGTTGCGCTCGGTGAGATGGTGGAGGAACTCCTTCATGAAGGGGAAGATATCCGCATTGTAGGTAGTCGTGGCCAGCACCAGCTTGCCGTAGCGGAAGGCATCCTCCACAGCCTCTGCCATATCGCAGCGGGCCAGATCGTTGACCACAACCTTGGGGCAGCCCTTTTCCTCTAACTTTTGAGCCAGCAGCTCCACGGCGGCCTTGGTATTGCCGTAGACAGAGGTGTAGGCGATCATGACGCCCTCGCTCTCCACGCCGTAGGAGGACCAGATGTCATAGAGGTTCAGATAGTAGCCCAGATTTTCCGTCAGCACCGGCCCGTGGAGGGGGCAGATGATGGCGATGTCCAGCTTGGCAGCCTTTTTCAGCAGGGTCTGCACCTGGGGGCCGTACTTGCCAACGATGCCGATGTAGTAGCGGCGAGCCTCGCAGGCCCAGTCCTCTTCTGCATCCAGAGCGCCGAACTTGCCGAAGCCGTCGGCGGAGAACAGCACCTTGTCATAGGAGTCGTAGGTCACGATGACCTCAGGCCAGTGTACCATAGGAGCGGTGACGAAGGTCAGAGTATGCTTGCCCAGGCACAGGGTATCCCCCTCACCCACCACGATGCGGCGGTCGGCATAGTCCCGGCCAAAGAAATTCTGCATCATCTGGAAAGCCTTGGCAGAGGAGACCACCACGGTCTCGGGGTAGAGCTCCAGGAAATTGGCGATATTGGCAGAGTGGTCAGGCTCCATATGCTGTACCACCAGATAGTCGGGCTTGCGGCCCTCCAGGGTAGCCTGAACCTTGTCCAGCCACTCCCGGGTGAAATTCTTGTCCACGGTGTCCATAATGGCGATCTTCTCGTCCAGAATGGCATAGGAGTTGTAGGCCATGCCCTTGGGCACCACATACTGCCCCTCAAAGAGGTCTACCTGGTGATCATTGACGCCGATATAGCGGATGTCGTTGGTAATGGTCATAAAAAGTTCTCCTTTATTTCTGTCAGGCATTGGCAAGCGCCTGTAATCTTTTTGTGTCTGTCAGATCCACGGAGCCACGGGTCAGCTTCACCATGCCCTCGCTCTGGAAATAGCGCAGCATACGGGTGACCACCTCACGGGCGGTGCCCATGTGGTTTGCGATCTTCTCATGGGTGATCTTCAGGGAGTCGGAATCCTCCAGGCTGCTCTCCTCCAGCAGGAAATCCGCCAGCCGCTTGTCAAAGCTCTTCCACATGATCTGCTCCATGAGCCACATCAGCTCAGAGAAGTGATTACTGATCAGGCTGTGGGAGTAGTTGGCCAGAGGCAGGGACTCCTCTATGAGATTTTTATACAGGCAGGCGGGGATGATCCAGACCTCGCTGTCCTTTTCCGCCTCGATGCAGATATTAAACTGCATATTGGGCATCACGCAGGAGGCAGAAAACAGGCAGATATCCATCTCCAAAAAGCGGCAGATGGTGATCTCCCGACCCTCCTCCGAGAGGATATAGGCCCGCAGCTGTCCGCTGCGCACCAGCAGCATACCCAGGCAGTTGGGGCTGCCGTCGTGGAGCACCGTGCCGCCCTTGACCTTTCGGAAGGTAGAGACCTCTTCAATTTTGCTTCGCTGCTCCCTGGAGAGCTTGTCCCAGATAGGGAAATAGTTGGAAATACTCACTTCCGCTCCCTCCTTTCCCACCCTATACTATACCTAATTTTTGGCTGTATGTCAAATGGGAAAATCAATTGGGGCGCACCGAAGTACGCCCCAGAAGCTTACTCTTCCAGAATCCGGCCGTCCAGGCCGATGGTCACTACCTGCCAGGGCAGGAACTTGCCGCTGGCTTGGATGGCACGCTTGGCTGCAAACTCGATACCGCCGCAGCAGGGGACCTCCATGCGGACTACGGTCACGCTCTTGATATTGTTGTTGGAGATAATGGCCGTCAGCTTCTCCGTGTAGTCCCCCTGATCCAGCTTGGGGCAGCCGATGAGGGTAATGCGGTTTCGGATAAAATCCTGATGGAAATTGCCGTAGGCGTAAGCAGTGCAGTCGGCGGCGATCAGCAGATTCGCCCCGTCAAAATAGGGCGCATTCACCGGCACCAGCTTGATCTGCACCGGCCACTGCTGCAGCTGGCTGCTGACAGGAGCGGCAGCGACGGGTGCTTCCGTCCGCTCCAGAGATTTGCTCTGGGTGCCGGGGCAGCCGCAGGGGAGGGTAGCGCCCTCTTTCTGCATTTTGGCCTTCTTCACCGCCTCCTCATCATAGGCAGGTGCCTCCCGCTCCACAAAGGAGATGGCATCCACCGGGCAGGCGGGCAGACAGTCGCCCAGACCGTCGCAGTAGTCCTCCCGTAAGAGCTTGGCCTTGCCGTTCACCATGCCAATGGCGCCCTCGTGGCAGGCCTCGGCGCAGAGGCCACAGCCTACGCACTTGTCTTCGTCAATGGTAATAATTCTTCGGATCATGATGCCTTTTCCTCCTCTTTTTTCTTACGCTTCTGCATCTCAGCAATCTGCATCATATGCTCGTACATCTCGTCGCCTACGCACTTTCTTGCGTATTTGCACCACTGCACGCAGCTTAAGGTATCGTTATAGGCAATAAAGCCGCAGTTCTCACAGGCAACCTCCGTATCAATGGAAAAGATCTCAATCATACTTCCGCAGTTGGGGCAGACCTTCTCGTGGATCGTGGGTGTACGGGGCTTGCCCTGGCAGCCGTCCATCATCATACTTCATACCTCCTTGTTCTTGACTTTCCGGGAAT
>JAFQCY010000174.1 GCA_017399355.1 Oscillospiraceae bacterium | reverse complement strand
GAGGAGAGCGGTGAGCTGGAATTCTGCCACAACCCCTTCTCCATGCCCAACGGCGGTCTGGAAATTCTGGAAAAGGCAAAGAAGGGCGAGATTGACCCCCTGTCCATCACCGCTTTCCAGTACGACCTGGTCTGCAACGGCGTGGAGCTGTCCTCCGGCGCCGTCCGTAACCACGACCCCGAGATCATGATCAAGGCCTTCGAGATGGTTCGCCTGGGCGAGGAGGATGTGAAGGCCAAGTTCCCCGCCATGTACAATGCCTTCTGCTACGGCGCACCTCCCCATGCAGGCATCGCCCCGGGCGTGGACCGCATGGTCATGCTCCTGGCCGGTGAGGACTCCATCCGTGAGATCATTCCCTTCCCCATGAACAAGAATGCCCAGGACGTCATGATGGGCGCTCCCTCCGTGGTTGAGCCCAAGCAGCTGTCCGATGTGCATATCGCCATCGTCCCCGAGGCGTAAATCCATCCGAAAGGAGGCAGCCCCATGCGGATCCGTGTTTTCGGCTTTTCCGGCGACTCCAACCGGCCGCCCTCCCGCTCCGGCCTCATAGCGGCCATCTTCGCCTGCGTGGTTCTGGGGGCTGTTTTGGTGCAGCAGTTCCTGCTGGACCGCTGGAGGTCCCTCAGCACCCTGTTCCTGGCCCTTGCCTTTGCCGGCTCGGTCTACCACCTGGTTTACCAGATCGGCGGCCTGTGCCGGAGGAGAAAAATGCAGTCCCGGTATACAGGGCCTATGCAAGAGCCGGACTACGAGCTGCCCCGAAACGGGGAGAATCTCTACTGCCCCTACTGCGGCAGAGCCGTGGAGCAGGACTACGAGTTTTGCAATACCTGCGGAAAGAAGCTCCCCGGATAAAACCTTTGCTCACAATGCCCAAAAGCTCACGGGAAAATCCCGAGGCTTTTGGGCATTCCTATGATTTGCAAAAATATACATAAAATCCTGTATATTTTTGCATATTTCTCCTTGACAAACGGAGTTTGATGTATTAAAATTCGGGCATCAAATCAATTTGTTCCGGGAGGAAAATGAAAATGAAAAAGTTATTATCTCTGATTTTGGTTCTGAGCCTCATGGCTGCTCTTCTGGTCGGCTGCGGCGGCAGCAGCGAAAGCGCCGACAAGGTCAAGGTCATCGATATCAAGCTCACCGAGGAGGAATACGCCTTTGGCGTGGATAAGAACCAGCCCGAGCTGCTGGACGAGGTCAATGCCTTCATCGGCAAGATCCTCTCCGACGGAACCTTCGAGGCCATCTGCAACAAGTATTTCGCCGAGGGCGAGCCCACTGCCGTCACCTCCGCCCAGCTGGACGAGAGCAAGGATCAGCTGATCGTGGCCACCAATGCCATGTTCGAGCCCTTTGAGTACACCGCAGGCGGCAAGTTCTACGGCATCGATATGGAGATCGCCGCAGCCCTGGCCGAGTACCTGGGCAAGGAGCTGGTCATTATGGACATGGACTTTGAAGCCGTGTGTCTGGCCGTTGGCCAGGGCAAGTGCGATATCGCCATGGCCGGCCTCACCGTCAACGAGACCAGAAAAGAGCACGTTGCCTTTACCGATGCCTACTATCAGGCCTCCCAGGTTCTGGTGGTCAAGGCCGACGACACCACCTTCGATGCCTGCACCACCGCAGCCGAGGTGGAAGCCATTCTCAATGGCTTCGACAGCAAGACCAATTTCGGTGTCCAGACCGGCACCACCGGCCAGTATTATCTGGAAGGCGACGAGGACTGGGGCTTCACCGGCTTTGCTGTCACCACCAAGGGCTATGTCTCCAGCGCCCTGGCCGTGCAGGATATGCTCAATGGCAATATCAGCTATGTGCTGGTGGACGAGGCTCCTGCCAAGTTCATCGCCGATGCCTATAACAAGTAAGGAAGAAAAGAGAGCGGCAGGCCCCGTCTGAGGACGGGGCGCTTGCTGCCTTTGGGAAGGAATGAATAGTATGGAAGCATTTCTCTCCGGCAGCGACTTCGGCCGGAAACTATTGGAATTTTGGGACTGGTTCATGGTCAAGGGGGACTATATCGTGGTCCTGGAGGGCCTGAAAAACACCCTCATCATCGCCGTCTTGGGTCTGCTCCTGGGCATTTTTGTAGGTACTCTCATTGCCGTGGTGCGGATCCTCCCCAAGTATCGGGTTTTCCCCCGTATCTTAGATAAAATCTGCAGCGTCTATGTGGGCTTCTTCCGGGGTACGCCCATTGTGGTGCAGCTGCTTTTGGCTTACTATGTGCTTTTGCCCCTCATGGGCCTCAATTTCCCCGCCGTCTCCGTCTGCGTGGTGGTCTTTGGCCTCAATTCCGGCGCTTACGTCTCCGAGATGATGCGTGGCGGCATCCAGTCTGTAGACCCCGGCCAGCTGGAGGCCGGCAGAGCCGTGGGCCTCAGCTTCTCCACCTCCATGCTCCGCATCGTCATCCCCCAGGCCATCAAGAATATCCTGCCCAGCCTGGGCAATGAGTTCATCTCCCTCATCAAGGAGACCTCCGTTGCCAGCTTCGTCACCACCGTGGATATCTACAAGGCCTTTAACTCCATCGCCAACCACAGCTACGAGTATATCGTGCCCTATCTGGCCATGGCCCTGGTCTATATTATTTTAGTGGCCGTCATCACCCTCTTGGTCAAGCTCATGGAAAGGAGGCTCTCCGTCAGTGATAAGCGTACAGCATCTAAGTAAAGAATTCGACGGCCAGCCCGTCCTGAAGGATATTTCCGAAGAGATCTTAGAGGGGGAGAAGCTGGTGCTCATCGGCCCCTCAGGCAGCGGCAAGAGCACCTTCCTGCGCTGCCTGAACTGCATGGAGGATCCCACCTCCGGCGCTGTGATCTTCGATGGCTATGATCTGACGGATCTCTCCGTCAATATCAATGTAGCCCGCCGCAAGATGGGCATGGTCTTCCAGCAGTTTAACCTCTTCAACAATATGACCGTCCTGGAGAATATCACCTTAGCCCCCATCCACGTTGCCAAAAAGAAGGCAAAAAAAGAGAGGAGAAAGCACTTCAGATCCTGGATCGACCTCCCCGGCCGCCTGGCGGAGAAGAAGGCCATCCGTGCCGCCGCCCAAGAGAAGGCCATGGAGCTTTTGAAGAAGATCGGCCTGGAGGATAAGGCCGATGCCTACCCCGCCACCCTCTCCGGCGGCCAGAAGCAG
>JAFQCY010000173.1 GCA_017399355.1 Oscillospiraceae bacterium | reverse complement strand
CGGTATCCATCGTCTCTGACGGCGAGAGCTGCACCGCCACGGCAGAAGCCGTCGGCAGCTCCACCATCACTGTCACCTATGTGGTCGATGGCATCACCAAGAAGGCTCAGGTCACCATCGTCGTCAGCGCTGCCAACGACGGCACCCAGCCGGACAGCTACTCCACCACCTATAACTCCGGTACCCGTGGTGTCACCTGTAACTCCCTGAGCGGCACCTACGCAGACGAGTACTACACCGGTTCTTACACCTATTCCGCACTGTCCCAGCAGACCGGCAGCACCCTCCTGAGCAGCCTGCGCAGCCTGACCACCTCCACCCACACGACCACCTCTTCCTATAACAGTTGCCGTGACAACGCTTACAGAACCGATTGTCAGGAAGAGGATCAGACCGTTGTCCTGCTCTACACCGGCTATGTAGCCGATCAGGATGACTTCTCCGGCAGCGCTCCCGGCTGGAACCGTGAGCACGTATGGCCCCAGAGCCTGGGCGGCTTCGGCACCTCCGGCGCCGGTGCCGATATGCACCACATCCGTCCCGACGATGTCACCACCAATGGCGACCGTGGCAACAAGCTCTTCGGCAATGTCAGCAGCGGCACGGAATCTCTGGCTTCCAGCCTCTGCAACAACATGCTGGGCGGCTGGTACGACAACTCCTACTTCGAGCCTCTGGACAACGTCAAGGGCGACGTGGCAAGAATTTGCCTCTATGTCCATGTCCGCTACGGCAGCACCTACAGCGAATGTGCCGATATCACCAATGTCTTTAAGGATACCGCAACCCTCTTAGAGTGGATGGCAATGGATCCCGTAGACACCTGGGAGATGGGCAGAAATGTAGTTGTCGAGGGCATCCAGGGCAACCGTAATCCCTTCATCGACTATCCCGAGCTGGCCTGGAATCTCTTCGGTCAGGAAGCTCCCGATGGCTATGCAACGCCCTCCGGCTCCCTGCTGCCCTGCACCCACAGCTATGCTTACAGCATCAACAAGGGCGAGCATACCGCTACCTGCAGCCTCTGCGGCGACAGCAAGACCGAAGCCCACAACTATGTGAACAAGGTCTGCGAATGCGGCGCTCAGACCATGAGCATCTACTTCCAGAATAACTGGCTGTGGACGGATGTCAGCCTGTACTATTGGTATGATGGTGGCAGCTACGATAACGCATGGCCCGGCAAGGCAATGACTTGGTATGGTAAGAACACTGATACCAATAATCCTTACGATATCTATGTTATGGAAGTACCCACCCATGCGACCGGCGTGATCATCAACGGCATCAAGGACGACGGCTCCGGCGACCGAGACCAGACTCCCAATATCGAATCCGGCTGGTACGATGGCATTTGCTACTATATGTACTGGGTCGAAGGCTCCGGCAATCAGGTCGGCTCCTACAACATCGGCGATGCTACCATCAATACCTCCGCTGTTTCTGCAGCAGTTCTGCCCTATGACCTGAGCAACACCGCTCCCGTGCGCAGCGCAAGCACTGCCTCCACAGAGACCCAGAGCAGCGCTCCCGCCACCAGAGAGACCACCGTGGAAGAAGGCACTGCCTCCGGCCTGGTGTTCATCGATGGCAACGAAGCTGCCTCCCTGGAGGAATACGAGGCCCACGGCCCTAATAATGAGATCTACCTGGCAAAGAACCAGGCAGTAGCCTTTAACCTCAGCTTCAACACCGCTCCCAAGACCATCCAGATCGGCCTGAAGAGCGTGGAAGGGGATGAGACAGCCGATAAGGCAAGCTGGTTCGTGGTCTCCTGCGGCAGCAAGACCCGCACCTTCAAGATCACCACCGCCACCGAGATGTACTATGACATCACCGATCTGGTCACCATCGGTGTCACCGTCGAGGGCAATTATGCCTCCGCCAGCCCCATTATCATCACCAAGACCAATGGCGACCTGGGCTCTCTGACCTATCTGAAGTGGACCGCCGTTTCCGCCAATACTGTGGAAAGGGCCAGCGCCTCCACCTTCCTGGCAGACGAGGATCTGGCAGACGTTCTGGATCAGGTGGATGAGATCGTGGGCAATACCCAGCCCAACGAAGAGCCTCTGCCTCCCATCGATGAGGACGAAGGCCCCATCCTGCCTCCTGACGAAGACGAAGGTCCCATCCTGCCTCCCGATGAGGGCAATGATCCCACAGAGCCTCCCATTGAGGATGAGACCCCCGAGGATCCCACAGAGCCTCCCGTTGAGGATGAGACTCCTGCGGTGGATGTAGAGAAGTTCACCGACCTGGATCAGAACACCTGGTACTATGAGGGTGTGGCCTATGCCGTGGAGCGTGGCCTGATGAACGGCATGAGCGAGACCCAGTTTATGCCCGACGAGACCCTGACCCGTGCCATGCTGGTTACCATCCTGTACCGCCAGGCCGGCTCTCCCGCCGTGGGCGATGCAGCGCCCGGCTTTGTGGATGTGACTCCCGGCATCTGGTACTACGATGCTGTGGCCTGGGCCTATGAGCAGGGCATTACCACCGGTGTCACCGCTACGGAGTTTGCCCCCGATCTGCCCGTGACCCGTCAGCAGATGGTCACCTTCCTGTGGCGTGCAGCCGGGGAGCCCAAGGCAGAGCTGGGCTATGGCGAGACTGCTCCTGCGGATGCTGCTGCAGTTGCACCTTACGCAGCCGAAGCCATGGCCTGGGCCTACGAAAACCAGATCATTAAGGGCGAGGATGGCCTCCTGAAACCGGAGCAAAATGCAACCAGAGCGCAGATCGCAAATATTTTCATGCGCTATGAAAAAGCCCTTGCATTGGCTTCCGAAATGTGATATCTTATGGATAGAAATGAGAAGGTGATTGCTATGAAGAAGATTTATTCAAAGCCCGATCTCTACTATGAGAATTTCGCCTTGATCGAGGCCATCGCTTCCTGTGATCTGCTCAGCAATTTTAACCAGGCTTCCGGTTGTGTTGCGTACTACCAGGATACCGGCGACCCTCTCTTCAGCGGCTGGGTCTTCGCCGATGCTGCCCAGGGCTGCACCTCCTGGACCAGTCCCTCCGGGAATGAGTGCTACGGCAACCCCACTCCCGGCTATGTGATCTACGCATCTTTGTAATCTAATCCAAATGTGGAAGCTCCGCCCGGGGCTTCCACATTCCCATATTACCCGAAAAGGCAGGCGATCCTTATGGCGAAAAAACGATTGACCCGTACCCACAGCATCCTGGCTGTTGCGGTGGCTGTGTTGCTTCTGGCGCTGATCCTGATCGTGATCTTCCGGCTGCTGCCGGAGACCGCTGCGCCCGAGGTACATACCGGCAACCCCCAGACTGCGGTGCAGCATCCCATCGCCATTGACCCCGACCTCCAGAATATGGGCCAGCCTCAGACTCCGGAGCAGGTGAAGGGCAGCGAGATCCCCGGCTATCGGGATCTGGACTGCGTTCCTGCTACAGAGCTTTCCAATGGCCTGTCCATTGTCCGCAGCGGCAGCTACACCGGCAGCTTTGTGGAGGATGGCTCCAATGCGCCCTGTGAGAATGTACTGGCTCTGGTGGTCACCAACAATTCCGATACCTTCCTGGAGTGGGCGGAGATCGCCGTCCCCGTGGGGGATAAAACCGCCTATTTCAAGCTCAGCTCCCTTCCTGTGGGGCAGAGCCTCCTGGTGCTGGAAAAGACGGCCATGGTCTATGACCCGGCCGATACCTGCGGCCAGGCTGTGCTTCTGAGCAACTCCCTGGGGAGCAAGGAATTCTCCCTCCATCGTGATGTATTCTCCATTACCGCTGCGGACCATGTGATCAACCTGACAAACCGCAGCCCCCAAGCCATCTCCGGGAATCTGGCGGTCTACTATAAGAATGCCTCCGGCGGCATCTACATCGGCGGCATCACCTATGTCAAGACCCTGCCCGGCGGTGTTGCAGCCGGTGGTGTTGCCCAGTTTATCTGCGAGAACTACACCGTGGCCGGCAGCGAGATCCTCTTTATTGTCTATGAGCAGTAAGTATGTGGCCTTCGGCAGCCTCCGTGTGGCATTCACCGGCCAAACGGAGCTTCTCCGGGGTACGGTTACCGAGACCTTTGCTGCCCCGGCCGGTGCTGCGGACTTTACGGTCTCCCTGGCCCAGGGAGCGCTTCCTCCGCCGCCTCCGGGAGCGCTACCGGTGGCGCAGGCGGTGGATCATGTGGTCTACCGGACGGCTGAGGGCTGGCAGCGGCGCTTCACTGCCGGATACCGTGGGCTCTGGCGGGAGTATGCCGCCGTGGAGTATACGGATCAGGCTGCCCGGTTGACGGTTTCTCCGGACTGCAGCAATGTGCCCGGCTGCGTGGATTCCTGCTCCGCCTTTGAGCATCTTGCTCTCCGGGCCCGGGCTCTGCCCCTTCATGCCTCCCATATCCAGATTCAGGGCAGCTCCATCCTCTTCACCGCTCCCTGCGGTGTGGGCAAGTCCACCCAGGCCGAGCTGTGGCGCCGCCACCGGGGAGCCCGGGTGATCAACGGGGATAAGGCGCTCCTGCTGTGTAAGGACAGCCCCATTTTTGCCTCCGGCCTGCCCTATAGCGGCACCTCCCGTATCTGCGAAAATGCCGCAGCGCCGCTGAAGGCCATTGTGGTGCTGGAGCAGGGGAGGGAGAATCTGCTCACCCGTCTTAAGGGAGGCAGGGCGGTGATCCGCCTGATGACCGGTGTCATCTGCCAGAGCTGGCATGAGGGCGACCGGGAGCTGGCCCTGTCCTTAGCCATCCATGTGGCAGAGCAGGTGCCCATTTTCCTGCTCTCCTGCCTTCCCGATGAGAGCGCTGTGCGCTGCCTGGAAAATGCCCTTCAGAATTTGAGAGAAGGTGAATCTCTATGAGCGAGATCCGTACCACCGCCGAGCCCCGGCTGGCCAGGGCCATCCATGCCAAGGCTGCCCACTGCGGCTACCCGGCGGCGGCAAATTTTGAGCTGACCCCCAGATGTAACTTTAATTGCAAAATGTGCTATGTCCACCTGTCCAAGGAGGAGCAGGAGCGCCGTGGCAGGGAGCTGACCGCAGCGGAGTGGATCGACTTAGGCCGCCAGGCCTGTGAGGCCGGTGTGGTCTTTCTGCTGCTGACCGGCGGCGAGCCCACCCTGCGGCCGGACTTCCCCGAGATCTACCGTGCCCTGAAGAAAATAGGCCTGATGATCTCCGTCAATTCCAATGGCTTCCTCTTAAGAGGGGAGCTGCTGGAGCTTTTTCAAAACGATCCCCCTTACCGCATCAATCTCTCCCTCTACGGTGTCAGCAACGAGACCTATGCCGATCTCTGCGGCATCCCCGCCTATGACCGCATTGTGGAAAATATCCATGCACTGCGGCAGGCCGGTGTGGATGTGAAGCTCAATATGTCTCTCACCGATGCCAACCGCAAGGATATGCAGGCGGTTTATGAGACGGCTGTGAAGCTGGGTGTCCATACCCAGGCAGCCTCCTATATGTTCCCCCCGGTGCGGGTCACGGGGGAGTTTGGCAAGGGCTTCCGTATGTCTGCCGAGGAGGCGGCGCAGTGCGAGATCAGCTACAACCGCCTGCGGATGGATGACGAGCAGTTCCTGCGCTATGCGAAAAACCTGGAGGAGGGCATCCCCAACGAAAGCACCGACGACTGCGAAGGCCAGGTAGGCTCCGAAATGCGCTGCCGTGCCGGCAGAAGCTCCTTCTGGCTCTCCTGGGATGGTAAGCTCAGCCCCTGCGGTATGCTGCCGGAGCCCGGTGTCAATGTGCTGGAGACCGGCCTGCAGGCCGCCTGGGAGCAGGTACGGGACCGGGTCAGGGAGATCCGCCTGCCTGCCAAGTGTACCACCTGTCCATACCGCCATGGCTGCCATGTCTGCGCCGCCATGTGCTACTGCGAAACCGGCAGCTATGATACTGCGCCGGATTATGTCTGCCGGCTCACCCGCCACAGCTTTCTTCTGGCGGCAGAGGAGGCAGCAAAAATAGGAGGAAGCCATGAAGAAAAAGCTTGATTTTGTACTCCGTGAGATCGCCGGGGATCTGCTCTTGGTTCCCACCGGCAAGACCGCCCTGGACCTAAACGGTATGCTCACCCTCAACGAGGTGGGCGGCGAGATCTGGAAAATGCTGGACGAGGTAGAGTCCGAAGAGGAGATCGTGGATCGCCTTTTGGAGGACTATGATGTGGAGCGAGCCGTGCTGCAGGGCGATGTCCGGGAGTTCCTGGACAAGCTTCGGGAGCTTGGGATCCTCTGATATCCTCTTTGAATGAAAAAATAATCGGAAAAATCCCGTTTTTGATGAAATTTGATAGTTGCCAAGTGAGAAAAAATCGTATATAATAATAGACGTTGTGAAAACATACTGCGTGCCGCCCAAGCGGTACAGCTAAAAACTGGAGGAAAACTACTATGTCTGTAAAAGTTGCTATCAATGGCTTTGGTCGTATCGGCCGTCTGGCTTTCCGTCAGATGTTCGGCGCTGAGGGTTATGAGATCGTTGCCATCAACGACCTGACCTCCCCCAAGATGCTGGCTCATCTGCTGAAGTACGATACCACTCAGGGCGCCTACGCTGCTCCCTTCGGCACTCACACTGTCGAGGCCGGCGAGGACAACATCGTTGTCGATGGCAAGACCATCACCATCTATGCCAAGGCTAATGCCGCTGAGCTCCCCTGGGGCGAGCTGGATGTAGACGTCGTTCTGGAATGCACCGGCTTCTATACTTCCAAGGCTAAGGCTCAGGCTCATATCGATGCCGGCGCCAAGAAGGTCGTCATCTCTGCTCCCGCAGGCAACGATCTGCCCACCATCGTTTACAATGTCAACCACGACACCCTGACCAAGGAAGACAACATCATCTCCGCTGCTTCCTGCACCACCAACTGCCTGGCTCCCATGGCTAAGGCTCTCAATGACCTGGCTCCCATCAAGTCCGGCATCATGTGCACCATCCACGCTTACACCGGCGATCAGATGATCCTGGATGGCCCCCAGCGTAAGGGCGACCTCCGCCGTAGCCGTGCAGGCGCTTGCAACATCGTTCCCAACTCCACCGGCGCTGCCAATGCCATCGGCCTGGTTATCCCCGAGCT
>JAFQCY010000172.1 GCA_017399355.1 Oscillospiraceae bacterium | reverse complement strand
TTCGTTAGAAAGAGAACCACCTGCTATGCAGGTGGGAAAAATGAGTTCTACTTATGCCCAGAAAATAAACCTCCCAATGACAGAGAGTAAACAGGTTCGCCAACCGTCTACAAACTAGCACAAAGGGAGGTTATCCAAATGGACATAGTGATTATATTACAATCTCCGTGCGATAGACAATAAGCTATTTCAATAGCAGCGGAGCATTTTGTGCAAAAGGAAGATATTCGATGCACCTTAAGGTGCGGCTGGTAATAGGCCCTTATAGGGCCTGTGCAAGCCACCGGCTAAGCCGGTGGTCTTGACTAGGCTCAAGCGCTTGTGACGGTGATATTGACGCTGCCGGAGAGGATTCTTCCGGTTTTGCTGACGGGGACTACGATGGTAAATGAATAATGTCCCTTCAGCACGCCGTAATCGTCGTTGCCGAAGAAATTGCCCTTAATGGTCACACGGTAGTGATTGCCGTTGCTTGTAGACACAGAACTGATCTCAAAGAACTCCATACTGTGGCAGTTGGCATTATCCAGCAGCTTATTTTTGCAGGCAGAGCTGCGGGCATAATCCCGTGCAATGGACTCGGCTTCTGCGATGGTGATGGGCTCGCCGTCCTCCTCACCGCCGTGGTCATAGCCGTCGTAGAAATACAGCAGGAAACGGGCCTCCGGATTGTCGGAGTAGATCAGCGTCTGATCCAGATACTTCAGCCGGATGGTCTGATCCTCAAACTGGCAGAAAACGTAGATGTCGTCAATGGTGTAAGTACCGGTAACGGTTGTCTCGCTGCCATTGGGGAGCATCGACACGCTGTTTTCATCAAAGGTAAAGGAGCAGGGCAATGTGGTCTATTTATTCCTCCCATAAATGGGTATATTCATAACCGTGGTTATCATCTACGGATACATCAATAATGGGTATTAGCTTCTGCTCACCGTTGTACGCAATTGCTGCTGTAAGACGATAAACGCAGTTGGGGAGCAAATACAGATTTGCAGAATAGCTATAGTCATTTAATGTGCAGGCAACACGTTTTGTTTTGGTGAAATGATCGTATTCGACCAGGAGAGTGACTTCCGAGTTTTCAAGTATCTGATTTGTCATAAAGGTGAGCATCGTTGCTTTCATTTCATGATCATAGCAGACGGTAGCCTCGATGACCGATAGGGAATTGACCATGGAAAAGGAATTCTGTTCCGTGGGAGAAAGCTCTGTCTTGCGTGGGAGCATATAGCCAATGACCAGGCCGAGGATCGTACTGACGACAGCGATACCTGTTATTACCAGCGTACGAATTCGGGGAGAAGGTGCTTTTTTCTCAGGGGGCGGTACAGTTGCCGTTTGTCCAAAGCATAGATACTCGATGCTGATCTCTAATTGCTCGCATAAGGCAATTAGATTATCAAGATCCGGCTTGGAATCACCGGTCTCCCATTTTGAGATGGCCTGTCTGGAGAGCCCGAGCGTTTCCCCCAAGGATTCCTGCGAGAGTCCCTTTGCTTTGCGGGCAGCAATCAGTCGTTCTCTGAAATTCATAAGTGTACCTCCTTGCGCTTGATGCAAGAAAACTATAGCAAATTTATCGATTCTTATCAACCAAGAAGCCTTGGAACTTCCGCAAATTACAGTTGCGCAGGGCCTAATGCCATGTATTTATATTGAACTAACTGAATTTCCGCAGGATCGGGCCTACAGCAAGGAAAAGACCTCCGCTACGAGAGCGGAGGCCCTTTGTTTTTAAAAAGCTTACTTCATTGCTTCCTCAACAGCAACAGCCACGGAGACGGTCATACCGACCATGGGAGAGAAATGCGAAGCATTTCGGATGGGAATAACCGCAACCTGCCGGTGGCAGGTTGCCACCTTACCCATGGGAGCAACGAAAGTAACGAGCAGATTACTTCATCGCTTCCTCAACAGCAACAGCGACAGAGACAGTCATACCGACCATGGGGTTGTTGCCTGCGCCCAGGAAGCCCATCATCTCAACGTGGGCGGGGACGGAGGAGGAGCCTGCGAACTGAGCATCGGAGTGCATACGGCCCATAGTGTCGGTCATGCCGTAAGAAGCGGGACCTGCAGCCATGTTATCGGGATGCAGGGTACGGCCGGTGCCGCCGCCGGAGGCAACGGAGAAGTACTTCTTGCCCTGCTCGATGCATTCCTTCTTGTAGGTGCCTGCAACGGGATGCTGGAAGCGGGTGGGGTTGGTGGAGTTACCGGTGATGGAAACGTCAACACCTTCCAGATGCATGATGGCAACGCCTTCACGGACATCGTCGGAGCCGTAGCAGCGAACCTTGGCACGCTCGCCTTCGGAGTAAGCGATCTCCTTGACGATGTTCAGCTTGCCGGTGGCATAGTCGAACTTGGTCTGCACATAGGTAAAGCCGTTGATCCGGGAGATGATCTGAGCAGCGTCCTTGCCCAGGCCGTTCAGGATCACACGCAGGGGCTCCTTACGGGCCTTGTTGGCGCTCTTAGCCAGGCCGATGGCGCCTTCGGCAGCGGCGAAGGACTCGTGGCCTGCCAGGAAGGCAAAGCACTTGGTCTCTTCACGCAGCAGCATAGCGCCCAGGTTGCCGTGGCCGATGCCGACCTTGCGGTCGTCAGCAACGGAACCGTCGATGCAGAAAGCCTGCAGGCCGTGGCCGATAACCTCAGCGGCGTCGGCAGCGGTCTTAACGCCCTTCTTAATGGCCATAGCAGCGCCTACGCAGTATGCCCAGCAGACGTTCTCGAAGCAGATGGGCTGAATGCCCTTGGTGATTTCATAAGGATCGAAGCCCTTTGCCTTGCAGATCTCTCTGCACTCTTCCACGGAGCCGATGCCGTACTCAGCGAGGACACCGTTGATCTTGTCGATTCTTCTTTCGTAACTTTCAAACAAAGCCATTGTGTGTACCTCCTTGAATTATTCGTGGCGGGGATCGATGTACTTGGCAGCGTTGTCGAACTGGCCATAGTGACCCTTTGCCTTCTCCAGAGCGGTGTTGGCATCGTCACCCTTCTTGATGAAGTCCATCATCTTGCCCAGGTTCACGAACTCATAGCCGGTGATCTCGTCGTCCTTGTTCAGAGCGATGCGGGTGCAGTAGCCCTCGGCCATCTCCAGGTAACGGGGGCCCTTCTCCTTGGTGGCAAACATGGTGCCAACCTGAGAGCGCAGACCCTTGCCCAGGTCCTCCAGGGAAGCACCTACAGCCAGACCGCCTTCGGAGAAAGCAGACTGGGTACGGCCATAAACGATCTGCAGGAACAGCTCACGCATAGCCGTGTTGATGGCGTCACAGACCAGGTCGGTGTTCAGAGCTTCCAGAAGGGTCTTGCCGATGAGGATCTCGGAAGCCATAGCGGCGGAGTGGGTCATGCCGGAGCAGCCCAGAGTCTCGACCAGAGCTTCTTCAATGATGCCGTCCTTGACATTCAGAGTGAGCTTGCAGGCGCCCTGCTGGGGAGCGCACCAACCGACACCGTGGGTAAAACCGGAGATGTCGCTGATCTGCTTTGCCTGAACCCACTTGCCCTCTTCGGGAATGGGAGCGGGGCCGTGATATGCGCCCTTTGCAACCGGACACATATGCTGAACTTCTGTTGTGTAAATCATTGCAAAAATCCTTTCCGTTGCGCTTTTGACGGCGCAAAATAATAACATACTTGCGGTTTGTTGGAAATTGCCCGTATTCCACGGATTACACTGCTATTATACCGAAGCAAGGGGCAATTGTCAACGCAGAAACCGAGGAAAAAAGCGGATTTCTCCCGGAACATCTCCAATGCCCGGAGTGGTAAATTTCAAATAGTGTTACTTTACGAGGGAAAAGAGCAAAATACATGAAAATTCTTGCATAATTCGGTGGATATAGTATAATATCAAAATAGATATAGCAAATTCAAACTTTGGAGGAATTCGCCTTGGGTAAATCAAAATTGCTGTGGCTTTTGATCTGTATAGCGCTGCTTTTCAGCCTGCTGCCCGGTAATGCTGTGCAGGCTTCGGCTTCTGCGCCCTCTTACCCGACTCTGATCACCGCCTCTGATTTTCAGGGGGGCAGCGGGGCCTATTCCAATTTTACGGAGCTGCTGCAGGTTTCCGGCTGCACTGCGCCTGATGGTATCCTTTTAGGCGGAGACTATGGGGATGAAACGGCTGTTGATTCCGGGGCCTCTGCGGAGCAGCTAATGGAGGCCATCCGGGATAGCTATCCCGCTTATCCCAGGGAGCGTGTGCTGATTGCCCGGGGGAACCACGATCAGAGCAGCGAGGCTCTGGATCAAACCGGTCTGTACCTCTTCGAGGAGTATGCTGTCTATGTTCTGAGCTATGAAGACTATCCCGATGGGCAGTATTGGCGGGATGGAGCAGAGGCTACGGTGCGCTCCGCTGCAGATGACCTGTATGCGGCCCTGGAGCCTCTGGCTGCAGCGGGGGATAGCAGGCCGGTCTTTATTCTGTCCCATGTGCCTCTGCACCATAGCCGCAGATCCTCCTACGGCGATACCCTCTATGGAAAGTACCTCTTTGACGTACTGAATCAACTGGGCCGGTCTCTGGATCTGATCTATCTATTCGGCCACAACCACTCCTCGGATTACGATGATTACCTGGGCGGTTCTGTAAACTTCCTGGCCCCCGGGGAGACCATCCGGATCGCAATGCCCCATAATTTCTACCGGGGCGAGGCAGGCTATACCAATGAGCGGCTGTACTTTACCTATGCCAACTGCGGCTATGTGGGTTACAGCAGGAATTCCGTCAATGAGTTTTCCACCAATGTGCTGACCATCGGCCTTTGGGAGATCCGTCCCACCTCTATCCGCCTCCTTCGCTATGAAAAAGACGGTCTCTACTGCACCCATCGCATCCGGAGGCAGCGCCCGAGCAGCTTAGAGCCCTATGTGAAGCTGGATACAGCTACTGACTATGCCTCGGGGACGGTCAGCACCGTCTCTGCAGATGTGGGGAACCTGGAAGCCCCTGCCTATTCCTGGTCTACCGCTGATTCTGCAATTGCGGAGGTTTCAGGATCTGGGACCCAGGCTCAGCTGCTCTGCCGCAGCCCCGGCACGACCGACCTGAGCCTCACCGTGACAGATGCCCTGGGCAGAAGCGCCACCGACAGTATTTCCGTTACCGTTTCCTCTGCTATGTCTCAAGAGGCTGCTGCGGAGCTGCATTATAACTGCCGCAGCGTGGGAGGAAAAACGCTCTACTTCTTCGATATTGAGCCCGGTATGAGCTTCAGCCTGGGAGCAGAAGCCAAAGGTCTCGGAGGAAGTACCCTGGGCTATAGCTGGGAAAGCTCCGATCCCTCGGTTGCCGCTGTGGATAACGGAATGGTAAGCTTCCGGGGAGCAGGCACGGCAGAGATCCGGTTCACAGCTGAGGGGGATCAGACCTCCTGTTCTTCTGCTGTGCGGATGATGGTCTCTCCGGAGCCTAAGCCGACCTTCCAAATCCGGGAGGAAGACGGAGCCCTTTATGGCTATGCCTGGGGCAGTGCGCTATCGGGCTGGCATAGCCGCCTGATGCCCAACGGGGATACGGAATGCTATTACTTTGACCCTGCGAGCGGCTGTGCCGTTGACGGCATCTGTACCATCGAGGGTAGGGAATATACCTTTACGGATCATATCCTCACCCTCGGAGCATTTGCAGAGGATGATGCAGGGCGCTTCTATTATTGGGCCGGAGAGCAGCTGCGGAATAAATGGTTTCATATTGGGGAGGATAAATATTTCGCCCTGAGCAGCGGCTATCTTGCTACGGGGATCCAGTGGATCTTAACGCCCCTTGGGGATGCCTACGGCGGCTTTGTGTTCCGGGAGGATGGGCGGCTGCTGAAGGATCTTCGGGGGCTATACCATCTTGGTGCAGATACCTATTTGGTGGATCAGGGCGCTTTGGTGCAGGAGGCCGGTCTGGTCTATCTTGACGGCTTCTATTACTTCTTCCCGGCCAGCTCCAAGGCGGTAAAAAATACGGGATACTGGGTCTATAAGACCAATGGCATCCTTCCGGAGGGGCAGTATTATTTTGACCGGGAGGGCAAAATGCTGGATGCACCGGAGATCTATCATACCATCACCTGGATCGTTGAGGGTGTAAGCACCACCCAAACCTATCGCAGCGGCGATCTGCCTGACTATGGCGCTGTGCCGGAAAAAGCACCTACTGCCCAATGGGAGTACGAGTTTACCGGCTGGTCTCCGGCCTGCAGTATTGCCATTGCAGATGCGACCTATGAGGCTGTTTTTTCGCAGATTCCCCACTGCTGGCATACAGATCGTACAGAACCCGGCTGCAGCACCCAGGGGCTGGAGATCATAAGCTGCAGCAGCTGCGGCTACCTCCTCTCAGAGACGGAGCTTTCCCCCCTGGGCCATTCCTATGAAGAGATCCTCCGCAGACCCACCTGCACCCGGGGCGGCAGCACACTCCATCAATGCAGCCGCTGCGGCTATGGCTACAGAACCGACTTTCGGCCTCCCACGGGCCATGTCAACCTTTACTCCATAGAGATCAAGCCTACCTGCACGGATAACGGCTCTGTCACCATCCTGTGCAGATGCGGAACTCTCATCAATCTCAGGCAAACCAAGGCCCTGGGCCATAGCTATGTCTATGAGGATCGGGGCGCAGACCACAGTCTGCGCTGCAGCAGGGGCTGCGGCTTGGAGCAGGCAGAGCCCCATGACTTTTCTGCAGGAGGCTGCCCCTGCGGCGCAAGACCTACTCTGTCTGCAGCGCTGCAGACGAGCCGGAGCGGCGGGCTGCCCCGTATTCCGCTTCGCTCTCTACGCAGAAAGCTGCTATGGGATGAGATCCTGTGCTGCATCAAAGAATAAAGAATTCCCACAAGAGGAGTCCTGCTCCTCTTGTGGGAATTTTGTGTGTTATAGGGAAAAATCAGGAAGCTCGGGAAACTCAAAGGAGCTGGTGACGAAGACCAGAAACAGGATGATGCTGATGGCACCCAGCACGATACCCACTATGCCGAAAATACGGCCCATAGTAGTCTGTTTTTGGTAGTTTCCCTTCTTCCTGGCCAGTACCGAGAGCACGATGGCACCTACGCCCAGGATTAGGGTGAAGGGCTCATAGCTGACGGAAAAGTTGATGGTGAGATCCGAAAAGCTGAGGATCAGGAATGTCAGGTCGAGGATGGCGCCCAGGATCATGCTGACCAGGCCGGCAATGAAGCTCAGCTTGCCCAGGAGCTTGGCAGGGCGGCTCAGCTGGGGAACAGACTCAAAGGAATAGGCGGTATGGGGCGCATAGGGAGCGGCGGTAACCGGGGGAGAAGCAGGGGCTTCCGGGGCGGAGGGCTGCGCTTCCAAGGTCTCAAGAAGGGGCTGCTCCTTGCCACAGTAGGGGCAGAACTTCATCTTGCTCTCAAAGGATTTGCCACAGTATACACAGAAAATCATAATAATCGACCTCCTTCGAATCATAGTATAGCATAAGACAACCATAATTTCAAGAAGTGATGGGGGAGAAAATAGTCGGGCTGCTTCTGTATGGCACAGAGGCAGCCCGTTGGCGCTTTATTCGTAGTTGCCGTAGACCCAGGCATTGGGCAGCCAGCGGCTGGCAATATCGGAGTTGGAGCACTTGGTCACATACTCACCGTTGTACCACATAACGGCGCTGGTGCCACCGTCCAGGTTCAGGGCGGTATAGGCATCGTGGCGCATAAGGATCTCGGCGCAGGTCTGCACATCCGTGCCGATGGAGCGGCCGGGCTGACGTCCTTCGATGACCAGCATCAAAATCTCGTCACGCTCTGACTGCCCGATGCAGGCTCTGGGGTTGATGCCGCTCCAATCAAAGAAGCCGCCCACCACCATCTCGCCGTCTACCACCAGGGCAGGGGAGAACTCTACCGCATCGGTGACATCGGAGGCCACGCTGTCGTAGGAGTTGGTGATATACATCTTGTTATCCGCTGTAAGCTCAATGCGCTTATAGCCCTTTTCCACATAGTGGACACCGTAATGCTCGCCCTCGCAGACCGTAAAGCCGGCGATAATGCCGCCGTTACCGTTGCCGTTGGGGTCATAGAAGCCGCTGCCGGTCATGCCGAAGACACCGTTATTGTCTGCAACCAGGTCTTCCATAGGCTGGCCGTAAGAGCCGATGCCCTTGGATGCTTCGCAGCGCAGCTGGGAGGGATCCTTGCCTACGGCGAGAACACCCTGATAGCCGCTGCCTGACACACGGATCAGCAGCAGCTTGTTGGGAACGTCAATGGCCAAAATCTGCTCACCCATGGAGGTGTAGATCTCTGTACCCTCGTCATAGAGCCCGGCCTCGTTGATATAAATGTTCTCCCAGCCGTTGGCCAGGGTCTCGGGATGCTCCTCCAGATAAGCCTCAAAGGAGCTGCGGTTCAGCTCCCAGAAGAGCTCGTAGAATAGTTCCTTATGCTCGTCCTGGGTCAGGGGGAGGGTGGACTCCGTAGGCTCGGTGACCTCTTCGCCACCGGTGGGATCCTGGGGATCTGTGGGCTGTGGGCGGTTACTGATGAACTGGTCATTATTGAGCTTACCCATATCCTGGATCAGCCTGGCCTCCTCCACCATATACTCCGGGAAGAGGACCTCTGCGATCCATTGGTGACTCATGGTCTGCAGGGCGGTAATGATGAAATTCATCCGCAGATTCTTAATGGCGGGGATATCTGTAAATACCAGGAAGCAGTAAAGCAGCTCAAAGAACAGGACAATGCAGAGCAAAATCGCCAGGATCTTCAGGCCACGCTTCTTTTTCTTCTTTTTTTTCTTGGGTTCTTCCGCAGATTCACGGAAATGATCGTAATCTTTGATGGGAAGTGCCTCCTTTCGCTGGGATCACAAAGTACATCATACCACATCTTCCCACATCTGTAAACTGAAAAAGGGTGAATAAATGTAAACTTTTTGCATCCTGCCCTTAGGGGTTCTTACGCTTGCGGCGGATCAGGAAGAAGATCAGAACCAGAGGTGCGATCACAAAGATCAGCAGATAGGGAGAGGCAATGATCAGGAAGGAGAAGACCTGCTTCACGCCCTTCCAAAGGCCGGACAGGCTGTCTACAAGGCCGTCTCCAATGGTCTTCCAGAAGCCCTTTTCCTCTTCCTCCACATCGGTCAGCACCTTGACCTCGCTGATGTTCAGAGTGACGGTGGCATAATCCACCAGATTGTCATAGGTGCGCAGCTGAGAGCCGATGCTTTCCAGCTCATAGCGAACCTCAGTCAGTCGGGTCTCGATCTCAAGAATTTCCGTCAGGCTTCCGGACTGCTCCAGAAGCGCCATCAGTCGCTCTTGCTCTACCTGAAGCGCTGCCTTCCGGCTCTCCAGATCCACATAGTTCAGGGTGACATCGTTGGTGGACTCGCTGCGGTAGACTACGTTGGAGGCAGCGGACACATCTGCGGTAAAGAGATCCAGTTGGTCGGCGGGAACACGGATCACCAGAGTGGCACGGCGGCTGGTAGAGCCGTAACGGGTATTGGCATCCATGGATTCCACATAGCCGCCGCATTGGGCGATCATCTGCTGCACGTTGGCAAAGAGCTCATCGTAGGCCTCGGTCTCTGCCTCTAAGGTGACCCGTCGGATCAGCTTGCGGTTGGTACTGACGGAGCTTGGGGCAGAGTCTGCGGTAAAGCTGCCGTTGGTGACCACAACGGTTTCGGCCATGGTATCCTCAGCAAAATCCTTAGGCGCTTCGTTGTAGGCGTAATAGTCGGCTTCGGTCTTGGCAGAAGCACCGCAGCCCACAAAGAGAGTAAGCAGCAATAACAGGGAAAGGCTAACGGCAAAAATCTTTTTCATAATTGTCTCCTCCTTGAAAAATTTGGCTTACATCCATAAAGACGTTAAGAGGGACAAAATGTTCCAATTATTTTCCGATTAGCTCCTCTTCTTTTTGCAAATCGGAGATGGTGACCTCAGAATTGTGGGGGATAGGCTTCCACTCGACCTTGATAAACACGGCGATCAAGCTGGAAATGCGGCCGATCACGTCAAAGAGGGGGAAGGTGATGCAGAACCACAGCTTTTTCCAGAAGGACATGGGCTTGATCCGCCTGCGCTCGGAAATGAATACGTACACAGCGGCGGCAAAATTGGCCAGATAGCGCTCCAGACCTAAAATGCCTAAAACATAGCCTGCCAGGGTCGGATAGTCAGGCGGTGTGAGCAGCACCAGAGAGGTGACCAGGGCCACCAGAAGCTTAAATAGGGTCAGGAAAATGCTGTAGACCGCCCGGGGCGCTACGATGCAGAACATATCGTAGGACATAAAGGCGGTGGTCACGTCTTTAGAGGTAAAAACGTGCTTCAGGAGCATCCAGCCGGACTCTCCAAAGGCCTGCAGATGACCCTTGGCCCAGCGGATCCGCTGCCGCAGGGCGATCTTCAGGTCAGTGGGCTGCTCGTCATAAAATTCTGCGGCATCGCAGTAGGAGATGGTGTAGCCTGCCACCACCGCATCGGCGGAGAAGGCACGATCCTCAGTCAGGGAGGTATATTTCCAACCGTCTCTTACCAGCTCATTGGAAAACAGAAATCCTGTGCCCTGGATTCTTGTGGCAAGGCCAAAGACCGAGCGGGCACGATGCTCCAGCCGTACAGTACGCAGCCAGTGCAGACCGTAGGAGGCGGAGATCCAGTTATCATCGAAGTTCTTGGTGTTACGGTAAGAGGTGACGATTTTTTCGCCTGCGTCAAAGGCCTCGTTCATGCGGCTGACGAAATCGGAGCGCAGCAGGTTATCCGCATCGAAGAGGATGTAAGCATCGTAGGATTCGATGCCGTAGTCTTTTTCAATTTGTTCAAAGAGAAATTGCAGGGCAAAGCCCTTGGTGCGATGGTGGGAATCTTTGCGCTCGTAGCAGATTGCGCCGTGGTTCCGGGCGGCAAGAGCGGTTTGGTCGGTGCAGTTATCCGCTACCACAAAGGTAGTAAGCAAATGGGCAGGGTAATCCTGCCTGCGGATACTCTCCAGGAGATTGCCGATAACGGCTTCCTCATTTCTGGCTGCCACTACAATGGCGATCTTATGCTGATGCTTGGCTTTGGGGAATTTGCGGGTGGTAAACAGGCCGATCACCACATAGAGCGACCAGTAAGAGCAAAGGGCACCCAAAAGACCGCTCAATAATCCTAAGATATAGAGGATGAGATCGATCATAAAACACTCCTTTGGGAAATGTGCCCCATGGAGCCATCCATGGGGCACAGGAAAAACAGGATATTAGTCTTTATACAGCTCAACCAGCTTGCACAGGTGCTCGTAGCGCTCCTTGGCAGCGGCCTCGTTGCGAGCGAAGAGCTCTTCGGCACGCTCGGGGAACTCACGGGTCAGACGGCTGTAACGGGCTTCGTTCTTCAGGAAGTCCTGATAGCCATCCTTGGGAGCCTTGGAGTCCAGAGTGAACTTGCCGGTCTCCTTGGTGGGATCGAAGCGGAACATATTCCAGTAGCCGCATTCCACAGCCTTCTTCATCTCGTCCTGGCAGTGCGTCATGCCGCCCTTGATGGAGTGCATTTCGCAGGGAGCGTAGCCGATGATGAGGGAGGGACCGTTGTAGGCTTCTGCCTCGGCAATGGCCTTGATGGTCTGAGCGGGGTTGGCGCCCATAGCGACCTGTGCCACGTAGACATAGCCATAGGACATGGCGATCTCAGCAAGGCTCTTCTTCTTGACTTCCTTGCCGGCAGCTGCGAACTGGGCGACCTGGCCGATATTGGAGGCCTTGGAGGCCTGACCGCCGGTGTTGGAGTAAACCTCGGTGTCGAAGACGAAGATGTTGACGTCTTCGTTGGAGGCCAGAACATGGTCAACACCGCCGAAGCCGATGTCATATGCCCAGCCGTCGCCGCCGAAGATCCATACGGACTTCTTGGACAGGTATTCCTTCTGCTCCAGGATGGCCTTGACATCGTCGCAGCAGACCTTGGCTTCCAGGTTGGCGATCAGAGCAGCGGTAGCAGCCTTGTTGGCCTCGCCGTCGTTCATGGTGTCCAGATAGTTCTTGCAAGCAGCCTTGCGCTCCTCACAGGTGGTGTTCTCCATGACGGACTTGACCTTCTCGGCCAGGCTCTCACGGATGACCTTCTGTGCGGTGTACATGCCGAGGCCATGCTCAGCGTTATCCTCGAAGAGGGAGTTGGCCCATGCGGGACCCTGACCCTTCTCGTTGGTGCAGTAGGGAGAAGTAGCGCCGGGGCCGCCCCAGATGGAGGAGCAACCGGTAGCGTTGGAGATATACATACGATCGCCGAAGAGCTGGGTGACCAGACGGGCGTAAGCGGTCTCAGCGCAGCCTGCGCAGGAGCCGGAGAACTCAAGCAGAGGCTTCTTGAACTGGCTGCCCTTGACAGTCAGATCCTCGACCTCGGGCTTGGGAGCGACCTTGGAGACCATGTAGTTGAAGACTTCCTGCTGGGGAGCCTGGCTCTCCTGAGGAACCATGGTGATGGCCTTGGTGGGGCAGACGCCGACGCAGACGCCGCAGCCCATGCAGTCCAGAGGAGACACGGCCATGGTGTACTTGTACACGCCCTTGCCCTTGCCGGCCTTGACGTCCACGATCTTGGC
>JAFQCY010000171.1 GCA_017399355.1 Oscillospiraceae bacterium | reverse complement strand
TGCAGCTGCCCTTCAGGTAGTCATAGACTTTTTCTTCCTTTTCACCCTTGGCGCTCAGAGCGATGAGCTTGGCATCGGCTGCGCAGAGGGCAGCGGCCAGATAGCTGTCATCCCGACGGAGAGCCAGGTTGCCGCCCACAGTGGCGGCGTTGCGCTTTGCAAAGGAGGCGCAGAACTTTGCGGCCTCTTTGATGAATGCGGGGATCAGATCGCTTTCCACCAGCTGCTGCAGGGTGACCTGTGCGCCGATGTAGAGCTTGCCGTCTTTTTCTTCGATGGTGTTAAAACCCAGTGCGTTGATGTCGATCAGTTCTTTTACCTCTGCAGCGCCGCCGAGACGCAGGTCATCCGTGCCACCGGCCAGATAGGCGGTGGTATCGGGGCTGGCATAGCGGAGCTGAACCGCTTCGGCAGCCGACTGAGGACGATGGATTATCATAAATCTAACCTCCTGATTTGTTAATATTCGATAAAAAATACCGAACTATACTATTCCAAGTACAGCATATCATAAAATTGTTTTGAATAAAAGAGGAGACGTTATCTTATTTTGTGGATAACGATACAATTCGGCAATCGTGAACAATTTGACTATGGTGTTTTTGGTGAAAAAGGTGTATACTATGGTAGAGAACACACAGTGGGAGGAAGAAATGAAAATCGGCTGTTTGGTTATGGCGGCGGGAAATGCCCGCCGCTTTCAGGAGAATAAACTGGCGGCGGAGTACCGGGGCAAGAGCCTGATCCGCCGGGCCCTGGAGGCTGTGCCCAAGGGGCTCTTTGACCGGGTGCTGGTGGTGACGCAGTATCCCCAGATCGCCGCTCTGGCCGGGGAGTTTGGCTTCGAGGCGCTGGAAAACAAGCACCCCGACTACGGCATCAGCCATACCATCTGCCTGGGAACCAAGGCCCTGTCAGACTGCGATGCCATCTTGTACCTGGTCTCCGACCAGCCCCTGCTCACGAGAGGGAGCGTGGAGAAGGTGGTGCATACCTGGCAGGAAAATCCCGGCTTCATCGTAGGCGCAGCCTACTCGGGCAAGCGGGGGAACCCCTGCATCTTCCCCCGGGCATTTTTTCCCGAGCTGCTGGCGCTTCGGGAGGATCACGGCGGCAATGTGGTGATCCGGGCCCATCCGGAGCGGCTGCTGACGGTGGAGATCCCCCAAAAGGAGCTGACGGATGTGGACACCCCCCAGGCCCTGGCCGACCTGGACAAGGCATAAGACAGCAAAAGATCCGAGCCGAAACCCGGCCCGGATCTTTTATGTCGTTCCGGCTCCCGTAAACGGAAATTTATGCGAATAGAGGTCGTAGGGGCGCACCCATGGGGTGGGCCCGAAAAACGCACTGCCTGCAACGGGCGCACACATGGGTGCGCCCCTACGGTTTCTAACGATACTACGCAGCTAAATTTCCGTTTATGGGAATCTCTCGTCAATAATACGGTAGGCTGGATGGTAGGCTTCCCGGTAGATCTGGCTGTGGGAGACCATGGGGTAGCCTGCGGCAGCGTAGTCCTTTAGATAGGCCTCCAGGGCGGCGCTGTCAAAGGAGAAGATCCCCTCTGCCGTCAGCTTTTTCAGCAGCTCCAGCTTCTGCAAAAAGGAGGGAAGGCTGCCCGTATGAGCCTTTGCGCTGCGCAGGAAGGCCTCTGCCAGGGGCTCTAAGTCCTCCGGGCCCAGGGCCGCCAGGTGTACCCGGTAAATGCCGTTTCCCAGGGGCTCATAGGGCTGTGCTGCCGGGTCATGGGCCGTGGCTGCATACTCCGCCCGGAGATAGCGGCGAAAGGCCGCCTCATCCCGGATCAGGTGGCCGCCGCCGAATTCGTTCTGGTAGATCAGCTTCACCCCGTCCTGGGGCTGCATGTGTGGATAGCGTGCAGCATGGCTGCGGAGGATCTGCTCGGTCATTCTTCTTCCTCCCTCTGTAGGTTTTTTTCATTATAGCAGCTGCCGGGGACTTTGTAAACTTGCCAAATGCCCCTTTTTCCGCTATACTATCTGTAGCAATACAAAAAGGAGGCGATCCCATGAAGCTGGCCATCCTCAATGGCAGCCCTAAGGGACAGTACAGCATCACCCTGCAGACCACAGAGTATCTCCGCCGCATCTTCCCGGAGCATCAGTTTACCGTCCTCCATGTGGGCCAGCGGATCAAGGCCCTGGAGAAGGATTTTTCCCCGGCCAAGGCGCTTTTGGAGGAAAGCGATGCCCTGATTTTTTCCTACCCGGTCTATACCTTCCTGGCCCCCTCCCAGCTCCACCGTTTCTTTGAACTGGCCAAGGCCGCAAAGCTCTCCCTGCAGGGCAAATATGCCGCCCAGATCAGTACCTCCAAGCATTTTTACGATGTCACCGCCCATGCCTATGTGAAGGAGAATGCCCTGGATCTGGGGCTGCGCTATGTCAGCGGCCTCTCGGCGGATATGGAGGATCTCTTGATCCCCAAGGGCAGGGAGGATGCGGAGAAATTTTTCCGTCACTTCCTCTGGGCGGTGGAGGAGGGGCTCTATACCCAGGCAGAGCCTGCTCCGGAGCTGCCGCCCCTCTGCCCTGCCACCCCCCTTTCCCCCGGGGCAGAGAAAAGAAGGGACAAGGACGTGCTGATCCTGACGGATCACACCGATCCCCGCTCCCCGGTGCAGCAGATGATCGACCGGTTCCGTGCCCGGCTGCCCTATGAGACCCGTGTGGTCAATATCTCCGAATATCCCCTGAAGGGCGGCTGCCTGGGCTGCTTCCGCTGCGCCGTGTCGGAGAAGTGCATCTATACCGATGGCTTCGATACCTTCCTCCGGGAGAAGATCCAGACCGCCGATGCCATAGTCTATGCCTTTGCCATCCGGGATCACTCCATGGGCACCCGGTTTAAGATGTATGATGACCGCAATTTCTGCAATGGCCACCGTACGGTCACCGTGGGTATGCCCGTGGGCTACCTCCTCTCGGGCCACTACAGCCGGGAGCAGAACCTGAGGACGGTTATCGAGGCCAGAGCCTCCACCGGCGGCAACTACTTAGCCGGAGTGGCCTCCGATGAGCAGGAGACGGATCAGCGGATCGATGCCCTCTGCAAGAGCCTGACCTATGCCCTGGAGACCGGCCACACCGTCCCCCAGGATTTCTGGGGCGTGGGCGGCATGAAGATCTTCCGGGATCTGATCTACCAGATGCGCGGCATGATGCGTGCCGACCACAAGTTCTATAAGAAGCAGGGCATCTACGATTTCCCCCAGAAGAAAAAGCTCACCAGCCTGAAGATGTACCTGGTGGGAGCGCTTTTGTCCAGCGAGACCGTCATGAAGAAGGCCGGCGGCAAGATGAACGAGGGGATGCTGGCCCCCTATCGGAAGCTCTTTGACAGGATGGATCAGAAGAAATGAGCAAATTCGGCTGTAAAACCACCAAGATCCGCACCGATAAGGGTCTGAAGCTCCTGATCCTCCGGCCCAAACGGAGCCCGGAAGAGCCCCAGCCCGGCCTCCTGTGGATCCACGGCGGTGGCTATGCCACGGGCATGGCCTCCATGGTGCAGATCTCCCGGGCCAAGGCCCTGGTGAAGAAGTACGGTGCCGTAGTCATCTCCCCGGCCTACCGTCTGGCGGCAAGACATCCTTACCCTGCCGCCCTGGAGGACTGCTATGAGGCCCTGCGCTACCTGGCAGACCATGCCACGGCCCTGGGCTGCGATCCCCGGCGGCTGATGGTGGGGGGCGAGAGCGCCGGCGGCGGCCTCACCGCTGCTCTGTGTATGCTTGCCCGGGATCGGGGAGAGATCCCCATCGTCTGGCAGTTCCCCCTGTATCCCATGCTGGATGACCGGGATACGGCCTCCTCCCGGCGCAACCACGGCTTCTCCTGGGGCAGCCGCCGCAACCATATGGCCTGGAAGCTCTACCTGCGCAGGATCTCCGGAGAGCCCGGCCCCTATGCCGCCCCCGCCAGGCAGCAGGACTACCGTGGCCTGCCCCCCGCCTATACCTTTGTGGGCGACCGGGAGCCTTTCTACTGCGAGACCCTGGACTATGTGGAAAAGCTCCGGTCAGCGGGCATCCCGGCCCATGTCGATGTCTACCCCACGGGCCTTCACGCCTTTGATCTGCTCCTGCCCTTCCGCAAGGTCAGCAGGGCGGCCATCGCCGCCTTCGAGGCCAACTACCTGGCCGCCGCCAAGAGGCAGCCGGAATAAGCTGCGGTATCCGCACAGCAAAATCACAGAGGGACACCCGATATCGGGTGGCCCTTTTTTGTATGGAGAGGGAGGCTCTTACACATACTCCTTCAGCTTTTCTAAAAATGCCTTGCCGTACCAGAGGGACTTCAGCTGGCCCACACCGGAGACTCTTCGGAACTGGCTCATATTCCGGGGCTTCTTGCGGGCCATATCCTGCAGCGTGGCATCGGAGAACACCGTATAGGCCGGTACACCGGACTTCCTTGCCAGCTGTAGCCGCAGAGCACGCAAAGCCTCGAAGATCTCCTGCTCCCCGGCCGAGAGAGTGGCCGCAGCGGCCCTTCGCTGCTCCTTCCTGGTGAGGGGCGCACCCTTTTTCTCCTCCGGAGGGAGCAGCATCGTGACCTCCCTGCCCTTGTAGAGAATATCTGCCGCAGCCTCGCAGAGCCGAAGCCCTCCGTGGACAGGGTCTGTGTGCAGGTAGCCCTGCTCCTCCAGATGGCGGGCAATATCCCGGATGGTCTGGGCCGGAAGACCTCTCATCAGGCCGTAGGTGCTCAGCTCCTCCAGGGATAATTCGCTGATGCGCTTGCTGCGGCTGCCCCGGAGCACATCGCAGATCAGGGTGATGCCCACAAAATAGCCCAGCTTGTCCCGTACCCGTTTCACGCAGGATAGGAGGATCTGCGCCTGCTTTGTGATATTGGTTGGCACATAATCTGCCTGGCAGCTGCTGCAGTTGCCGCAGCCTTCGCTGTCCTCCTGGCCGAAATAGCGCAGGATCCGGCTGCGCAGGCAGGTCAGGCTGCGGCAGTAGCGAACCATGGCATCCAGCCGCTGCAGATCCTGCTTCCGCACGGCCTCCCGCTGCCGGGGATCCAGGGCATCATTCTCCAAGGGCTGCTCGATGAGGAATTTTGCCGTTCGCACATCATCCTGGCTGAAGAGCAGGATGCAGCGTGCATCCGTGCCGTCCCGTCCGGCCCGCCCGGCCTCCTGGTAGTAGGCCTCGATGCTCTTGGGCATATTGTAGTGGATCACATAGCTCACATTACTCTTGTCAATGCCCATGCCGAAGGCATTGGTGGCCACCATCACCGTCTTGCGGTCGTGGAGAAAATCCTCCTGATTCTCTGCCCGTTCCTGCTCCGTCAGACCTGCGTGATAACGGGTGGCAGCATAGCCCTCCTCCGTCAGCAGGGTACAGACACTCTCCACCGCCTTACGGGTGGCGCAGTAGACGATGCCGCTGCGGTTTTTCTCCTCCTTCAGCAGCCGCAGCAGCTCCTGATCCTTATTCTTGGGGCGCAGCACGCCGAAGTAGAGATTGGGACGGTCATAGCCTGTGACCACCCGAACCGGCGCCTGCAGCTGCAGGATCTGCTCCACATCCTGCCGGACCTGGTGGGTGGCGGTGGCCGTAAAGGCCGCCACCACGGGCCGCCGGGGCAGCTGCTCTAAAAAGTGCAGGATCCGCAGGTAGCTGGGGCGGAAATCCTGCCCCCACTGGGAGATGCAGTGGGCCTCGTCCACCGCCAGCAGGGAGAGCTTCAGCCGGGAGAAGATCCGGACAAAGCGCTCCGTATCCAGCCGCTCCGGGGCCACATAGACGATCTGATAGGCGCCCATGGCCAGCCGCTCATAGACCAGAGAGAGCTGCTTTGGATTCAGGGAGCTGTTGATATAGGCCGCCGGAATTCCCACCGCCTTCAGGGCCAGCACCTGATCCTGCATCAGGGAGATCAGGGGGGATACCACCACCGTCAGCCCCTCAAGCAGCGCCGCAGGCACCTGATAGCAGATGCTCTTGCCGCCCCCTGTGGGCATAATGCCGAAAACGTCCCGGCCCTGCAGGATGCCGTCGATCAGCGCCTCCTGGCCGGGGCGAAAGCTGTCATAGCCAAAATACTGCTGCAGCACGGTGTATTTGTCCATAAAGCCACCACTTTTCGTCCGTTTGTTCGTATTAATTATGCCATAAGTCCTGAAAAATTGCAAGTAAAACCGAGAAAAATCTTTCTTTGTCCTGTTATTTGGACTGCATCTGTGCTATACTGGAGAAAAAACGAGGGGAGGTGCAGCCATGGCCTTTCAGGAGCTGATCAAGAATTTCGATGGCGTGCGCAGCTATCTGCGGCAATTTTACGTCTACGGCTTCAAGAGCCGGGAGGAGTATGACCAAAAGAGCGCCCGCAGCTACGATAACGAGCGCCGCCGTGTGGAGAGCTGGCTGGGGGAGCATATGCGCTTTCGCCGCAACCGGGAGGGTAAGCAGGTCTTTCTCAGCGTAGACAGCCGCTCCATCCGCCAAAACCCCCTCTACAAGGCGCTGAAGGCCAAGAGCTTCACCTCCAAGGACGTGAGCTTTCATTTCTACATTCTGGATCTGCTGGCAGAGGGGGAGGCCTATACCCCGGGGCAGATCACGGAGCTTTTGGCCCGGCGTTATTTCTGCCATTTTCCCCCGGAGCATCTGCCGGAGTTGTCTACTGTCCGTAAAAAGCTGAAGGAATATACGGCGCTGGGCCTGCTGCAGGAGGAAAAACGGGGCAAGGAGCTCTGCTACAGCCGCAGCCCGGAGACGGTCAATCTCCGCCGCTGGGCAGAGGCCCTGGCCTTCTATTCCGAGGAAGCTCCTCTGGGGGTCATCGGCTCCTCTCTGCTGGATAAGCTGGAGAATCGTCCCACCCACTATAGCTTCAAGCATCACTATCTGCTCCATGCCGCCGACAGCGAGATCCTCCTGCATCTGCTTCTGGCCATAGACAGCCGCTGCCGCCTGGAATTGACCAACCTCCGCCGCAAATCCCCCGGCCGCCCGGTGTGCCACAGGGTCTACCCCATGAAGATCTACGTCAGCACCCAGAACGGGCGGCAGTACCTCCTATGCTACCACTACAGCTTCCGCCGCATGATGTTCTTCCGCTTGGACTACATCCAGACCGCAGTGCTTTTGGAGAAGGAGCCGGAGCCTGAGAAATACGAGAGCTTTTACCGGAGCTTCCGCAGTCATGTCTGGGGCAGCTCCACGGGGGAGGACTTCACCGTGGACGATGTAGAGATGACCCTCTACATAGCGGAGGGGGAGGACTATATCCTGCGCCGCCTGGAGCGGGAGAAACGCAATGGTCAGGTGATCCGTCTGGATGAGCACCGTTTGGTTTACCGTGTCCGGACCTACGATGCCACGGAGCTTCTGCCCTGGATCCGCAGCTTCACCGGCCGCATTGAGGCGCTGAAATGCTCCAACCCTCATGTGGTCAGGCAGTTCTATGCCGACCTGGATGCCCTGGATGCGCTGTATGGAGGTGGGGACGGATGATTTTCAACGAGATCTACGGCACATATTATAATATGTTAGCCAGGCTGCTGTCCCAGGCGGTGGATGGGGAACTGACCGAGGAGCGCCTCTATGCTACGGTGCAGCAGGAGGGCTATGAGGAGAGCGTTCTCACCGTCCCCAAGGCCCTGAAGGAGCAGAGCTGGCCGCTTCTCAAGGAAGACCTGACCACTCCTCTGCGCCATAAGCCCACCATGCCCCTGACGGAGCTGCAAAAGCGCTGGCTCAAGGCGCTGCTGCAGGACCCCAGAATTCGCCTTTTTGATCCTCCTGCCGTGGGATTGGAGGAGGTAGCGCCCCTTTTCGCCCCCGATACCTTCGTCTATTTCGACCGCTATCTGGACGGCGACCCCTTTGAAGACCCCCATTACATCCGCCGCTTCCGCTGCATCCTCTCTGCCATAAGGGAGAAGCGCCGCCTGCGCATCGGCTTTGCCGGTACCCATGGCCGGGAGCATCTGTGGAACTGCGTACCCTACCGGCTGGAGTACTCCTCCAAGGACGACAAATTCCGCCTGATCTCCGCCAATAAGCGGGGCGTCCTGACCATCAATCTCTCCCGTATCACCTACTGTCAGCCTCTGGGACTCTGCGCTGGGGAGGACTACCGCCCCAGAGAGCTGTCCAAGCGGGTTTTGATTCTGGAATTGACCGACGAGCGGAATGCCTTGGAGCGTGTCATGCATCACTTCTCCCATTTTCAGCGGGAGACGGAGCGGATCGGGGAGAACCGCTACCGCCTGCGCCTGACCTACGAGCGGGGAGATGAGACCGAGCTTCTGATCCGGGTACTGTCCTTCGGCCCTGTGGTGCAGGTGGTTTATCCCGAGGACTTCATCCGGGATCTGAAAGAACGGCTGGAAAAACAGAAAAAACTGCGGGCCCGAGAGTAAAAAAAACGGGCTCGCAACTTTTTTTCCACGATTTTCCCTCCTCTGCGTTGTAAAATGAGCACAAAAGAAAAACCCGAGAGGAAGTGAAAGAACATGATTGAAATTATAGGGCAGTACAATACCGCCCGCTGCTTTGCCAGAACGCTGGAGCGCTCTGCGGAGGAGCAGATCCGTCAGGTCTGTGACCAGCCTGCCTTTGCAGACAGCCGCATCCGCATTATGCCCGATGTCCATGCCGGCATGGGCTGCACCATCGGCACCACCATGACCCTGACGGATAAGGTGGTTCCCGGCATGGTGGGGGTTGACATCGGCTGCGGCATGGAGACCGTGGCGCTGCAGGAGCGGGAAATCGACCTGAAAGCCCTGGATAAGTTAGTCTACAAGGCCATTCCCTGCGGCAGAAAGGTCCGCAAGACGCCTCATGCCTTTGCCGAGGAGATCGACCTCTGCAGCCTGCGCTGCAGCCCCTATGTGGATCTTCACCGGGCCATGCACAGCATCGGCTCTCTGGGCGGCGGCAATCATTTTATTGAGGTGGATCGGGACGACGAGGGGCAGCTCTATCTGGTGGTGCACTCCGGCAGCCGCCATCTGGGCAACGAGGTGGCCATGTATTACCAGAATCAGGGCCGCAATGCCCTGAGCCATACGGATATCCCCAGGGATCTGACCTATGTGGAGGGGCAGACCTTTCTGGACTATATCCACGATATGAAGCTGGTGCAGCGCTTTGCCGCCCTGAACCGTAAGGCCATGGTGCAGATCTTGCTGGAGGGCATGGAGCTCACCCCCATAGAGCAGTTTACCACCATCCATAATTATATTGATACGGATCACATGATCCTGCGAAAGGGCGCTGTCTCTGCCCGGGCCGGGGAGAAGCTCCTGATCCCCATCAATATGCGGGACGGCAGCCTCCTGTGCATGGGCAAGGGCAACGAGGATTGGAACTGCTCCGCACCCCACGGCGCAGGCCGTCTCATGAGCCGCACCGAGGCCTTTCAGAGCCTGTCCCTGGCAGACTACCGCCGGGAGATGGAGGGGATCTATACCTCCTGCGTAGGCAGAGCCACCCTGGACGAAGCCCCCATGGCCTACAAGGGCATGGAGGAGATCCTTCAGACCATCACCCCCACCGCAGAAGTGCAAAAAATCATCCGCCCCATCTACAATTTCAAAGCCGCCGAATAAAAAAAGGACTGCTCAGGCAGTCCTTTTTTATGTCGTGGGCAAACAGCCATAAACGGAAATTTATCTTAGGAACTAATAACTAACGACTAATAGTGAATAACTGAGGTATCGGCTCCGCCGATGGGTATTGAAATAAAGTCAAATCGATGTTTATCGAACTGTCGGCTTCGCCTAAAGCCTCCCTTGTTAAAGGGAGGTGGGTCGCCTTGAAAAGGCGACTCGGAGGGATTCCGCACGCTGCAATACCGTCATTCTGTAGGGTTTTCGGCGAATTCGTACTGCCTGCACGAATCCCCCCGGATCGCCTTTTTGGCGATCCGACCCCCTTTGACAAG
>JAFQCY010000017.1 GCA_017399355.1 Oscillospiraceae bacterium | reverse complement strand
GTCGGCATTGCAGCCGCGGCTCAGGTCGTTGATGGGAGCATTCAGACCCAGGAGGATGGGGCCATAGGCTTCGTATCCGCCCAGACGCTGGGCGATCTTGTAGCCGATGTTGCCGGCCTCGATGCAGGGGAAGATAAAGGTATTGGCATAGCCTGCTACGGGGCTGCCGGGGAACTTCAGCTGGCCGACCACGGGGGAGACGGCAGCGTCAAACTGCATCTCGCCGTCGATAGCCAGCTCGGGTGCCAGCTCCTTGGCCTTGGCGGTAGCTGCCTGGGACAGGCCCACGGTAGCGCCCTTGCCGCTGCCCTTGGTGGAGAAGGAGAGCATGGCAACCTTGGGGTCGATGCCGAAGAGCTGAGCGCAGCGGGCGGTCTCGATGGCGACCTCGGCCAGCTTCTCAGCGGCGGAAACGACTACATTGCCTTCCTTGTCCAGGGTGTCCTCATAGCTCAGGTTGATGGCGCAGTCGCCCATGGCGATCTTCTCGTCACCACGAACCAGAATGAAGCAGGAGGAGACCAGATGTGCGCCGGGCTTGGTCTTGACCAGCTGCAGAGCGGGACGGACGGTATCGGCGGTGGAGTAGGTAGCGCCGCCCAGGAGGGAGTCGGCATAGCCGACCTTTACCAGCATGGTGCCGAAGTAGTTGCCCTTGCTCAGCGCATCACGGCACTGCTCGGCGGTCATCTTGCCCTTGCGGAGAGCCATCATGGTCTCGACCAGCTTGTCCATCTCGGGGTAGGTAGCGGGATCGATGATCTCCAGACCCTCGATGTCAAAGCCACCGGCCTGGGCATTGCCCTTGACGGTGTCTACATTGCCGATGAGGATGGGAGTCAGGAAGCCGTCCTTCTTCAGGCGGGCAGCTGCCTCTAAAATACGGGCATCATGGCCCTCGGTGAATACGATCTTGCGGGGATTTGCTTTCAGAATGTCGATCAGACGGTCAAACATAATATGCCTCCTATTTTTATGTAAAAGGTTTTCCACCCACCATTATATATCTTCTGTGGGTAAAAAATCAAGACTTACATCCTGCCGGGATGAAATTTCTACCTGTTTTTCTTCCAGGGGATGGGGGAAGGAGAGGGAAAAGGCGCAGAGCTGCTGGTGGGGAAAACCGAATTGCAGCGAGAAGGCCTGAGACTCCTCCGAGCCATACTGGGGATCGCCCAAAATAGGGAAACCTCTGTGGGAGCAATGGAGCCGCAGCTGATGGGTACGGCCGGTCAGGGGCTTCAGCTCCAGCCTTGCCGCCTTGCCACGCTTCTCCAGCACCCGGTAGGCGGACTTTGCCTCCTTGCCATCGGGGCGGATGCAGCGGAGCAGGGAGCTGCCCTCCCTTCGGGCAATGGGCGCATCGATGATGCCGCTGTCCTCCGGCGGACAGCCATAGACCAGGGCATGGTAGACCTTGTTCAGCCCCTCTTTTTGGGCAATCTCCATCATCTTGGCGTGGACATGGGCATTTTTCGCCAGCAGCACCACCCCAAAGGTGTCCCGATCCAGGCGGCTTACGGGGTGGACGGCGCAGGCCTGGCCGGTTTTTTGATAATAGCCCAGCAGATAGTTGGCCAGCGTGCCCTCGTTTCGGCAGGAAGAGGGGTGCATCAGGAGCCCGGGGGGTTTGTCCAGGGCGATGAGCCACTGGTCCTCATAGAGGATCTCCAGCCGGCCCTCCTGGGCGGGGTACTCCGGGGTGGGCTCATCCAGGCAGACCTCTATGAGATCTCCTGCTTTCACGGGGAAATTAGTGCGGACTACCTGGCCGTTGACCCGGTAGGCCTCCCGAAATTTGATCCTTTTGACCAGCGTAGAGGACAGACCAAGCTCCTGCCTTAAAAAAGACAGGAGCTTCGCATCTCTTTGAGCAATGTGACGTAGCTGCATCATAGGGCTTCGGCCAGCTGGGGGTTGATAAAATGCTCCAGACAGTAACGCATAATGGCACGTCGGGTGACGATGCCGATGAAATCCCCCTTGTCGTCCACCACGGGGACGAAGTTCTGATCCGTGGCCTTCAATAGCAGCTCCTGCATATCCGTGGTTACACGGACGGGAACATTATCCTTGCGGTGGGAGATATCCATAATATTGTGATTCTTGGCATCCCGCAGATCGATGCTGCAGAGATTTTTGATGGCCCAAAGCAGATCCCCTTCGGTGAGGGTGCCACGGTAGGCACCGCTGCGGGACAGAATGGGCAGTGCGGCATAACCGCCCGCCTCCATGCGCTCAAGTGCCTGCCGGACGGAGTAGTCGTCATAGAGGTATGTACAGCTGGCCTTCGGCGTCAGGAAAAATAAAAGATTCAAAACGAAATGACCCTCTTTCGTATGGTTTACACTTCTTAAATCACGTTATGATCCTTTTTAATTATAGCATATTTTCCTGTCAATGTCTGTTACAAAAATGTGAAAAATAAAAATACGGCAGAGAAAAACCCTGCCGATTTTTGTGCAAAATGACAAAATTTTAGGTAGCCGCTGTTTCGGATAGCAGATCCAGGGGACTCAGCCCCAAAACCTGTGCAAGCGCCACTAACTCAATATCCGTGACAAAACGCTTGCCGGCCTCGATCCGCTGCACGGCGTTCTTATCCACATCCAGCCCAATGAGCTGCAGCCGGTCTGCCAGCGCCCTTTGGCTCAGTCCCAGGGCTTTCCGCTTCTCAGAAACAGCCTTTCCGCAGAGATTATTGCTGCCGTCCTTTGCCCGGTTAATAAACATCCGATCCCCTCCAAAATTGACATTCTGTGCTTGTCATTGAGAGGATTATATGGTAGAATCAGAGTCAGGATGACATTCACTAAGTGTCAAAAGAGAGTAGGAGGAAAATTATGTCAGAATATCAGAAGCCGTACCTGATTTTATGGGCCGGAATCGACAGGGCGAGAGAGGCAATACAAAACCGAAACTACGGTTTTGCGGAACAAATTCTATTCGAAGCCCAACAAGCCGCAGAGCAATCCTATATCATCCACCCGGAAGAACGAACGGGAGAAAATGCGGCTATAACAGATCGATGAATTTACCATAATAAAATTATGTAAACCGCACAAATTCCGACACGGTCCACTAAAAATGGCACAATAAGGAAAACATACCCCGCACGCAGTAAGTCAAACAGAAATTTACCGGTCTGTTGGAGGTAGCCTAAGCCTCCCTTGTTAAAGGGAGGTGGGTCGCCTTGAAAAGGAGACTCGGAGGGATTCCGCACGCCGCAACACCGTTATTCTGCAAGGTTTTCGGCGAATTCGTACTGCCTGCACGAATCCCCCCGGATCGCCTGAAAGGCGATCCGACCCCCTTTGACAAGGGGGTCATTCGTGCGGAAAACAGACCGATAAACATCGATTTGACTTAATTTCGAATCCAACGAAAAAACAGCTGCCTCCGTTTGGGAGACAGCTGTTTTTGGTTCATTCAATTAGCCATTCAATCAGGC
>JAFQCY010000170.1 GCA_017399355.1 Oscillospiraceae bacterium | reverse complement strand
CAAGAAGTTCCATATTGGTTTTTTCATTTGAAACAATATAATTGCTTCGTTCAGCTTCAGGCACTGACTTTTGCAGATACGCAATATGATTTCCTATAACACTTTCCGTAATCTCTTTTTCTAATCCGAACTTCTTGATAGCCTTTGAATCTTCGATAACTTCTAAATAGGAATTATCATATTCGATCATTACAATTGCATCGACAATATCTTTTTGATCCGGCGATATAAACAAATCCTTTGCAAAAGGAAAACCTATTGCAAGAACAAGAGCAAAACACGCTGCTATAGCCACCCACTTGTACCATGCTTTTTTAGGAATGCTTTTTACTGAACCCGTGTATCCGGTAGCTTCGTCTATATACTTGGGATTGATATTCTCAATCGTTTCGGAAATCTTTTTCCTTTTCATAGAGATACTCCCTCCTTAATAAGATGTTTCTTCAGCTTTTCTCTTGTACGGGAAAGCCGAACCGAAATGTTATGGTTGCTCGTATGAAGGAGCTTGGCAAGATCATCAATAGAGTCCGAATGCCAATAACGGCGAACAAACATAATTCTGTTTTCCCGATCGAGCGTTTCGAGAAACTTATCAATGATTCGTGCGGTTTCAACCGCATTGAACTCATCTTCCACCGACACAGAGGAAGGGAAACAGTTTTCAAGTTCATCTAATGCCACATCATAGATACTGTTTCTCTTTGCCGCCGTATTTGTGTGATACTTCTTAATAGCAAGATTACGAACTATTCTGCAAACATAGCTTAATAACGGATTCGGATTTTGAGGCGGTATTGTATTCCACGTTCCAAGATAAGCGTCGTTCACACATTCCTCGGTATCTTGTGTATTGTTAAGTATATTAAAAGCAACCTTTGAGCAAACTGAGCCATATTTTTTCGATAGTTCAATGATTGCCTGCTCTGAGCGCTCAAAGAACAATTCAATTATTTTCCTATCGTCCAAACTGCTCACCATCCTTTCTGCCTCACCTATATACTACGGTTTTGGCAGGAAATATCTCATACTATCTCAAAAATTATACCACATTTTTTATTTTTTCATATATCTCATATTTCTTTGCAGAAAAACACGGGGGCTCTCCGTGTTTATTTTATGAAAGGACAAGCCAAGAGTGTTGTCCTCTTATGCACCTTGAAAACTGAATAGCCGCCGTCGGGAGTTATACAGGATTTGCGGATAGTATGCCATAATGATAACTTCGGAGCGTGCCCACAAATGAAATGCTGCATAGCGGCAACCTGCAATACGCGGTTGAAATGAGCGCAGGAAATGGCTCGACGGTTAGGTGTCTTTTTATCGAAACTAATAACAATTTTATATAAAGTGGCAGTCCGGCTACGAGATCTTATGCGAGAAGTAGTATAATGATAATATCGCAAGGGTACACCGTTGCTGTTGGCTGTCAGAAAGGAGGGTATTATGGCGGAACACAAGACAGCCATACCTGCAAACAAACGATTTTTAACAGCAACGGATGTCGCTGAACTGCTGGATGTATCTCGCAGCACGGCATACCGTATCATTAAACGGCTCAATGATGAATTGAACAAAGCCGGTAAATTAACGGTGGCGGGCAAAGTATCCGCCAAATACTTCTACGAGAATACATACCTGTAACTGATAAGTGAAACCGTATCCGGGCGATGATAAATTGATAGATCGGAGGTGAAATCATTGCCGACCTACAAAGACGAAAAGACAGGGTTATGGTACTGCAAATTTGTTTACACAGATTGGATGGGCCAAAAAAAGCAGAAAAAGAAGAAGGGCTTTCGTCTGCAGAAAGAAGCAAAGCAGTATGAATTAGACTTTCTCAGCAAGAACTCAAAATCTTGTGACTTGCGTTTCTGCGACTTAGTTGAGATTTATATGGATGACTGCAAAGCCAGACTGAAACCGACTACCTACAAAGGCAAGCAAGATGTTTTGGAAAAGCATATCATCCCATATTTCAAGAACTTCAGAATCAATGAGATTCAGGCTATGACGGTGCGCCGTTGGCAAACGGAACTGATCACCAGCCCCAAGAAGTACAAGCCCACCTATTTAAGAACACTGAACAGTCAACTGTCAGCAATCTTTAACTTTGCAGTAAAATACTACGGGTTGCCATATAACCCCGTACAAAGGAGTGGTCCTATGGGAAAGAAAAGATCCGGCTTGGAGCAATACTGGAAACCGGAAGAATTTAAACTTTTCATCGAAGCAGTAGGCGATAAACTGATGTCAAAGGTTATCTTCAACCTGCTTTACTGGTCCGGTATGCGTTCCGGTGAACTGCTTGCTTTGACTCTGAACGATTTCGACTTTGAGGCACGGACGGTTTCAATCAACAAGAACTTTGCACGTGTGGACGGTGAGGATCTGTTCCTCGAACCGAAAACACCGAAGAGCAACCGCAAAATCACCTTGCCGCAGTTTGTCTGCGATATGGTGAAGGATTACGCCGACAAGCTGTACGGTTATGATCCGTCAGACAGATTATTTGAGATTACAAAGCATTACTTAAAAAGTGAAATGGAGAGAGGCTGTAAAAAGACAGGTATACCACTCATAAGAGTGCATGATATTCGTCACAGCCACGCCAGTTTACTTGTGTCCCTTGGGTACCAGCCGCAGATCATTAGTGAGCGGCTCGGGCACGAAAGTCCAACGACAACGATGGAGATTTATTCCCATCTGTATCCCAACTCACACAACGAAGTTGCGGACCGTTTGGAGGCTTTCGGATAAGGTTTCTTGTGTACCCGCCGTGTACCTTTCGTGTACCCGGACAAAAAAAGAAACCCGAAAACCCTTGTAAAATAAGGGTTTTCGGGGTAGTGACTACTATTCCCACTCGATGGTGCCTGTGGGCTTGGGGGTCAGGTCGTAGAGGACGCGGTTGATGCCTTTGACCTCGGTGGTGATGCGCTTGGTGATGTGCTGCAGGAGAGCGAAGGGGACGTCCTCCACGGTGGCGGTCATGGCATCTACCGTATTGACCGCACGGAGGATGCAGGGCCATTCGTCAGAGCGTTTGCCCTCACGGACACCCACAGAGGTAAAGTCAGGCACGGCGGTGAAATACTGCCACACCTTGCCCTCCAGACCGTTCCTGGCAAACTCCTCACGGAGGATGGCATCGGATTCCCGTACCGCCTCCAGGCGCTCACGGGTGATGGCGCCCAGGCAGCGGACACCCAGACCGGGGCCGGGGAAGGGCTGGCGGTAGACCATGCCGTCAGGCAGACCCAGCGCCTTGCCGCAGGCACGGACTTCGTCCTTAAAGAGCATCTTCAAAGGCTCTACCAGCTCAAACTGCAGATCCTCGGGCAGACCGCCTACATTGTGGTGACTCTTGACCACTTTGGCGGTCTTGGTGCCGGACTCAATGATATCGGGGTAGATGGTTCCCTGCCCCAGGAAGGAGATGCCGTCCAGCTTGCGTGCCTCCTCCTCAAACACACGGATAAACTCCGCACCGATGATCTTACGCTTGGTCTCGGGATCACTGACACCGGCCAGCTTGTCCAGGAAACGATCCACCGCATCCACATAGACCAGATTGGCATCCATCTCGTCCCGGAAGACCCGAATGACCTCCTCCGGCTCGCCCTTACGGAGCAGGCCGTGGTTCACATGGACACAGGTGAGCTGCTTGCCGATGGCCTTAATCAGCAGCGCTGCGACCACAGAGGAGTCTACACCGCCGGAGAGCGCCAGAAGCACCTTCTTATCCCCTACCTGACGGCGGATCAGCTCCACCTGATCGGCAATGAAGTTCTCCATATTCCAGTTGGCCTCTGCGCCACACAAACCGAAGATAAAGCCGGAGAGAATATTCTCCCGTTCCTTCTGATCCTCCGGCCAGGTCAAATCGCCGTCGTAATCCACGGTGAGGACAGGAACAGGCGCATTGAGGATCTCCTTGGAGACATGGATCTCTTCGCCGTCCACAATGCGGTTTGCGCCGCCGTTGACAATGATACCCTTCACATTGGGCAGCGCTTGCAGCTGCTCGGGCGTAATATCATGGGGATGGATCTCGCTGTAGACGCCAAGCGCTCGGATCTCCCGGGCAAGGCGGGCATTTTCCTCGCTGCCCAGATCCAGAATCACAATCATATCCTGCTTCATAATTCTTACCTTAGTCGGTGAAGTTATCAAAATAACCCTGAATGTGGATAATGGGTGTACCCTTATCGCCGGAGCCGCTGGTCAGATCGCAGAGGGAGCCGATGAGGTCGGTGAGGTGGCGGGGGGTGGTGCCTTCGGAGGCCATCTTGCCCACCAGGTTGCTCTCCTTCTCACGGATGCGCTGGGAAATGGCCTGCTGCAGGGCCTCACCGGAGAGCTCGCTGAAGTCGTTATCTGCCAGGAACTTCAGCTTCAGCTCGTTGGGAGTGCCTTCCAATCCGGCGGTGTAGGCCACGCCCACGCAGGGGTCAGCCAGCTCCCAGATCTTGCCTACGGGGTCCTTGAAAGCGCCATCGCCATAGACCATGACCTCCACATGCTTGCCGGTTTCCTGCAGGAAGCGGGCCTGAATGTCCTCTACCAGACTCTGGCAGGCACGGGGGAAGAGCTTGATGGTGTCCTCCGTGGCCTTGTTGGAGCCCAGGAGGCCGTACTGCTCGTTGCAGCCGCTGCCGTTGACGGAAGCGGTGAGGATATCGTCCATGCTGTAGACGATCTCGGCACCGGCGGCACGGAGGCGGCGCTTGGTGCGCTCACGGGTGTGGATATCGCAGGCCAGCACATTCTTGGTATAGGCCAGGACGGCACGGGGATCGTTGGCCAGGATCACCTGCGCCTCAGCGCCGCAATCCTCAATGACCTGGGTATAGTAGCTGATATAGTCCATGCCGGTGAAGGGATGGCGGCTGTCACCAAACTTCTCACGGAACTGAGCTGCGGTCAAAACATCCTTGAAGGGATCGATGCCGGCCTCGTCCAGCTGATCCAGGGAGACCAGCTCGTTACCCACCTCGTCGGAGGGATAGCTGAGCATGAGAACGACCTTCTTCACGCCCTTGGCGATGCCACGGAGGCAGATAGCGAAACGGTTTCTGGACAGAATGGGCAGGATCACGCCCACCTCTTCCCCGCCGAATTTGGCACGGATATCTGCAGCGATGTCGTCCACAGAGGCATAATTGCCCTGAGCACGGGCTACCACGGACTCGGTAATACCCACGACATCACGGTCCTGCACGCTGTAGCCGCCCTGTTCGGCAGCTTCCAATACGCTGGTCACAACGATCTGCGCCAGGTCATCACCCTGACGGATGATGGGGCAGCGGATACCACGGGAGACAGTTCCAATTTTACGGTTCATATCTTAATCCTTCTTTCGAATGAATTTTCAGCGGAACACAAAGCCGTTCTCGTCGGCCTGTTCAATAATTGCCAGAGATTCTACATGATAGCCGTCCTCACGGAGGCCGTCACCGCCGTGCTGGAAGCCTTTTTCCACAGCGATACCAATGCCCAACAGTTCCGCACCGGCCTGCTTGACAATGTCCACCAGGCCACGGATCGCCTGACCGTTGGCCAGGAAGTCATCGATAATCAGCACTTTATCCTCAGCTGTCAGGCGCTCCATGGAGCAGATCAGGGTGGTCTTCTTGCGGTAAGTATAGGAGAAGATCTCGCTCTGATACAGGCCGCCCTCGATATTATCGCTCTTCGCCTTCTTGGCAAAGATCATGGGAACACCGTAGCGGTAGGAGCAGATGGCTGCCAGGGCAATGCCACTGGCCTCGGCGGTGAGGATCTTGGTCACGCCGCTGAGGTCGAAACGACGGGCAAATTCATCTGCCAGTTCCCCCAGAAAGCGAGTGTCTACCTGATGATTGAGAAATCCGTCAACTTTGATGATGTTGCCGGGCAAGATCCGTCCTTCACGGATAATTCGGTTTTTCAGTGCTTGCAACGCAGTACCTCCAAAGAAAAAAATGCACCCTTATTATCGCCGTTTTTCCGCAAAATATCTATTGTCTATTCATAGAATTTCAAATGATTTCCTTATTGGAAATTAGATATTATGCCAGAACAAAGGACGCAGCCTCTTTTGGGAGGCTGTGTCGGGATTTATTCACTTTTCAGAAGCTGCTGCTTGCTGAACTGCAGGGTGTACAGGCGGTGGTAGCGGCCTTTCCGGCGCAGAAGCTCCTGGTGGTCGCCCTGCTCCACGATGACACCGTGGGAGAGGACGATGATATTATCCGCATGCTGGATGGTGGACAGGCGGTGGGCAACGATGAGCATGGTGCCGATGGTCTTGATGCGCTCCAGAGAGTCCTGGATCAGCAGCTCGGTCTCCGTGTCGATGTTGGCGGTGGCCTCGTCCAGGATGATCACCGAGGGCTTGTGCAGAATGGTACGGGCAAAGCTCAGCAGCTGGCGCTGACCGGCAGAGAAGTTGTTGCCACGCTCCCGAACCACCTCGTCCAGGCCGCCCTCTAACTTATTGATAAAGCTGTCGGCATTGACATAGCGGCAGGCCTCCATGACCTCCTCATCGCTGACATCGTCCTTGCGCAGGACAATGTTGCTGCGGATATCGCCGGAGAAGAGGAACACGTCCTGCAGCATCTGACCGAAATGGCGGCGGAGCGAGGCGATCTTGATCTTGCGGATATCCATGCCGTCAATGAGGATCTGACCCTTCTGGATATCGTAGTTGCGGCAGATCAGGGAGAGGATCGTGGTCTTGCCGGAACCGGTGGAGCCCACAAAGGCCACGGTCTGCTTGGGCTGCACATGGAAGGACACGCCCTTGAGAACCCACTCGCCGGGATTATAGGCAAACCAGACGTCCTTAAACTCGATCTCGCCACGGATCTCCTCCAGCTCGATGGCATCGGGCTCGTCCACCACCTCCGGCACCATGTCCAGAATGGTGAAGATCTTCTCCGCCGAGGCGAAGGAGCGCTGCAGCATATCAAACTGCTCTGCCAGGGTCTGGATGGGGTTGAAGAACTTGGAGATGTACATATAGAAGGAGACGATGATGCCGCCATCGATGATCTGACCGAACCACCGGGTCTCCTTAATATAGCCCCGGGCGCCCAGGTAGAACAGGCACAGCACGCAGGAGATATTGAGCATATAGACCATGGGACGGAAGATGCCGAAGACGAACATACGGTTCTGCTTGGCCTTTTTCATGGCTCGGCTCTTGACGGTAAAGTCGTCCATCTTCTGCTGCTCCCGGTTGAAGATCTGGGTGATCTTGATGCCGGAGAGGTTCTCGGAGAGATAGGTATTGACATCGGTGGTGGCATCGCTGACCTTGCGGTGGGCCTTACGGGAGAACTTGCGGAAGATCACCGTAAAGAGGACAATAAAGGGAGCGAAGCACAGCACCATGAGGGTCAGGGCGTAGTTGAGCATCAGCATGGCCACCAGAACGCCGAAGATGACCATGACGTTCTTCACCAGGGTAACCAGAATGTTGGTGAACATATAGCTGATGGCATTGGGGTCGTTGCTGACACGGGTGACCAGCTTGCCCACGGGGATATTGTTCAGCTGGGCATGGGAGAGCTTTTCGATGTGGGTGAAGGTATCCTGGCGCAGCTTGGAGAGGATCTTCTGGCCGATGCGCTGCAGCAGCATGGCCTGAATGTAGGTACACAGCAGGCTCACCGCCAGCAGACCGGCGTAGAGTCCCACCATGGTAAAGAGCTTGGACAGCTCAAAGTCCGTCTCCACCAGCTCTACCAGATCGCCGATGAGCAGGGGGCCCACCAGATCGTAGAAGATGGAGAAGAGCATGATAAACAGGATGGCAACAAAGGTCTTCCAATAGGGCTTGGCATACTGCAGCAGGCGCTTGATGATCTCGCCGTCGGGCATATGGCGGTCAAAGCCCATGGTCTCTTTCTTATTCTTTTCCAGAGCGTAGATCACAATGAACAGCACGGAGAAGAAGCCGATCATGGCGCCGACGATCAGGACGGGTAAGTATTCTCTCATTCTTCAGCGCCTCCTTCCTCTTCCAGCTTCTGAAGATCCACCATCTTGCGGTAATCGGTGCAGGTCTCATAGAGCTCTGCATGGCTGCCCACGGCCTTCAGCTTGCCATCGGCAATGAAGACCAGCTTATCCATCTTCTCGATGGTGGAGATGCGGTGGGCAATGAGGATGGTGGTCTTACCGGCTCTGCTGCGGTGGAGATTCTCTAAAATGGTCTTTTCCGTTTTGGTATCCACGGCGGAGACAGAGTCGTCCAGAATCAGGATGGGCGCATCCTTCATGAGGGCACGGGCAATGGAAATACGCTGCTTCTGGCCGCCGGAGACGGTCACGCCACGCTCGCCCAGAATGGTATCGTAGCCCTTGCCGAAGTCCGAGATATTGCTATGGATATCCGCCAGCCTGGCAGCGGCGCAGATGCCCTCACGGTCATAGCCCTCTACACCAAAGGCGATATTATGCTCGATGGTATCGGAGAAGAGGAAATTATCCTGAGGCACATAGGCGCAGCCCTCACGGACGGAGCGGATGGTCACAGAGTTGACATCGTGGTCGTCGATAAAGACGGTGCCATCGGGGACATTGTAGGTACGAAGCAGCAGGTCAACCAGAGTGGTCTTGCCGGAGCCGGTCTTACCCACCAGACCTACGCTCTCCCCTTCCTCAATGGTGAAGGAGATATTTTCCAGGGCATCGAACTCCCCATCGGGGTAGCGGAAGTTCAGGTTGCGGAACTCAATTTTGCCACGCACCTGCTCCAGGGGCACGGCATCGGGGCGATCCTTCACATCCTGCTCGGCATCCAGCAGCTCGCCGATGCGGCGCAGAGATGCCTTGCCACGGGAGGTCATGTCGATGAGCTCGGAAACCGCCATAATGGGCCAGACGATGGTGGTGAAATAGCCGATGAACTCCACCAGCTGACCGGCATTGAAGCGATCCATGTAGACCAGGTAGCCGCCGTAGCCTAAGATGATGCAGATGACGCTCTCCACAAAGAGGGTAACCAGCACACGGAAGAGGACAGATGCCTTGGTGTGGGCGATGTTGGCCTCTTCGTTCTCTACATTCAGCTCCTTAAAGGCCAGAAGCTCCTTGGCCTCCTTCACAAAGGCCTTCAGCACGGCGATGCCGGAGAAGCTCTCCTGGGCAAAGTCCGACAGCTTGGAAAAGCACTCCTGACGGTATTCCCACTTGCGCATCATGTACTTGCCCACCACCGTGGCAGAGGCCAGCAGCAGACCCATGGGGATCATGGCCAGAATGGTCAGAAGGGCATCCATGCGCCACATCTTGATCACGGCCAGCACCGCCAAAAGCAGAGAGTCGAAGAACATCATAACGCCCCAGCCGAAGCACTCCTGGACGGTGTCCAGGTCGTTGGTGAAGAGGCTCATAAGGTTGCCGACCTTATTGACCTGATAGTATTCACGGCTCAGGTCCTTGGCATTGTCGAACATTTTGTTGCGCAGATCCTCCTCCACACGGATGGCAGAGCCGAAGAACATAATGCGCCACAGGAAGCGGCCAAACACCATGGCCAGAATGATGAGCAGCATGGGCATGCAGATCTCGTCCAAGAGGAAGGCCATGTCAAAGGGTACATTGACTCCCTCTATCTCCACATAACCGTTGGTCACGCCGTTGATGATCATCTGATAGAAATTCGGGATCAGCAGCTGCAGATAGTCCACCAGGACCAGAGACAGCAGACCCAATAGCAGGAAGCCCGAATATCGTAGATAGTATCTGTTGATATGTTTACCGAAAATCATTTTTCTCTCCCGGAAATAGGTAATAAGGTTGATTTTTTCAAAAAAGGGTGCTATAATGACCCACAGGTCAATAGGGAGCGGTATCGAAGTGGTCATAACGGGGCTGACTCGAAATCAGTTTGGGAGCAATCCCACGTGGGTTCGAATCCCACCCGCTCCGCCAGAAAAAGGCAGATTCCGAAAGGAATCTGTCTTTTTCAGTGAAATCCACCCTTGCGGCTGGGTGAAATATTGCTGCGCAATGTGAAATACGCCTGCGGCGTGTGAAATTCGCCTCGACGGCGAGTGGGTGGATTTCATTTCACATTTTGCAATTGCAAAATATTTCACAATTCACTACGTGAATTATTTCACCGTGCATTTGCACGATTTCACTAATACTCCAAACAGATCCTTGGCAGACTTGGCGAAAGTCTGTCTTTATTTTTACAAGACCTCTCTCAATGCCTGCACCTGCTCTGAGGTGGTTGCCCAGCTGGTGACGAAGCGGATGACGGTGTGATTTTCGTCATAGGCTTCCCAGAAGCTGTAGGCTACCTTTTCCGAGAGGGCGGGCAGCTTGGCATTTTCCATAATCAGATACTGCTGGTTGGTGGGAGACTCCCGCCAGATCCGGCAGTTTTTTTCTTGGAATACGGCCTTCAGCTCCTCGGCACGGCATATGGCATTGCGGCTGATCTCAAAATAGAGCTCATCCGTAAAGAGGGCATCAAACTGCACGCCCAGCACCCGGCCCTTGGCCAGAAGCGCACCGTGCTGCTTGACTACGGTGAGGAAGTTCTTCGGCATACCGCCCCTGGGGAAGACCACCGCCTCACCGCAGAGGGCGCCAACTTTGGTGCCGCCGATGTAGAACACATCGCACAGCTGCGCCAGCTCCGGCAGGCTCAGGTCGGAGGCGCTGCTCATAAGGCCGTAGCCCAAACGGGCACCGTCAATGTAGAGGGGGATCTCATAGGCCCGGCAGACGGCATAGAGCGCCTTCAGCTCCTCCTTGGAGTAGAGAGTGCCCAGCTCCGTGGGATAGGAGATGTAGACCATGCCGGGGAACACCATATGCTCATGGCTCTCATCGGCATAGAAGGTCTTGAGCAGCTGCTTTACATCGGCGGCTGCCAGCTTGCCATCCTGCCCCTGAAGCTCCAGCACCTTGTGGCCGGTATACTCAATGGCACCGGCTTCGTGGAGGCTCACATGGCCGGTTTTTGCGGCGATGACTCCCTCGTAAGAGCGCAGCAGGCCGTCAATGACCACCGCATTGGTCTGGGTGCCGCCCACCAGAAAGAAGATCTCCGCCTCGGGCGCATTGCAGGCAATGCGGATCTTTTCCTTGGCACTTTGGCAGAACTCGTCTCCGCCGTAGCCGGTCTGGGGCTGCAGGTTGGTCTCCATGAGGCGCTGCAAAAGCTTGGGATGGGCACCTACATTGTAATCGTTTTCAAAAGAAAGCATAGTCCACCTCCTCGTGAGTATCTATTTTACGCTTTTTGTAAAAAATTGCAAGTCCTTCGCTGAAAAATTTTAGATCAGAACACCTGCATTCCCTGCAGGATCGCCTGTTCCGGGCCCTGATAGCCGTTATAGACCGTGGTCTTCTCGGAAAGGCGGATCTGACTGAGCACCTGGCTCAGCTTGCCGGAGATGGAGACTCCGGTGACGGGAAGGGTCTTTTCTCCATCGTGATAATAGGCCAGACGGACTTCGCCGCCGATGTAATCCTTGTAGAAATCCACCTGCAGGCCGGACATAGAGACCACGGAGAGCCACTTGCCTTCCTTGAGTTCCCCATCCTTGGCGCTGCCGGGATTTATCTGCAGACAGGGCAGGTCGCCGGTGGGCGTTTCGCCCAGGTACTGGCCGTAGCGGTTGGAGCCGTAGTAATTGCTTACCACACCCTCGGAGACAATGGTCTGCTCCTTTAATGCCACACCGTCTGCATCAAAGGCGGCGCTGCGAATGCTGCCGGGGATGGCGCCACGCATGGTGATGGTCAGCTTGTCGCCGGTGGGGTCTTTCTGGATGGCATCGCCCTTGCGGAAAAGATTTCTTCCGGAGAAGACCGTAGCGAAATTCAGGCCACGGGCAATGCTCCAGCACAGCTGGGCCAGCTCCTGCTCCTGCAGGATCACCTTGCAAGTCGGAATCGTCTCAGGCTTTGTGGCGATATAGCGGTCAGAGACCTCTTTCAGTCCCTGGGCGATCTTGGCGGTAATGTCCTCGGGATCGGGATTGCCGAAATTATGCTGCAGGTAGAGCTCTACGCTCTGCTCCTTGCCATTGTAGGTGGGAATGGCCTCCACCATGGCATCGTAGCTGACCTGTTCCTTCTTCAGGCCACGGCTGTTTTCCACGCTGCGGATATGCTTGTTCAGGAAGATCTCCACAGAGTTCAGCGCCGTATCCTCTGCGGTCAGGGCGGCAAAGACCGCCTGATGGATGGCTGCGGCATGGTCGCTGACCTCGCCCCGGGCAAAGCCGCTGTCTACCGCAAACGTCCCCTGCTCCCCTGCGGGCAGCTCAAAATTCTTGTTCTGGATCAGCAGCGCCTTCTGCACCGCTTCTTCGATGTAGCTGTTGATCTGGGCCTCGGTGGTGGAGGGGTAGATGAAAAACTGGGCCTCGCCCTTATAGTCCCCATGGTTCACATAGACCGTTACCTCCTTGTCCCAGGTATCGGTGCGGCGGAGGGTCTCCAGCTTGCCCTTGACAAAGAACAGCTCGTAGCTCTCCTTGCCGTGGATATTGATCCGATAGTCGCTGATGCGGCTGTCTTTTTTCAGTTGTTCCATAACGTACTTCATCCCAGCTTCACCTTCGCTTTCAACGCGGGGCCGCCATCGCTGACACGCACCCACTCCTTATAGCCCTTGCCGCAGCTGCCTGCACCGATGATCCGCATGGAGTCGGAGATCATGGAGATGGACTGCAGCAGGTCGGGCACATAGCCGCTCATGACCACGGGGGCTACATAGTTCTCCGTCAGCTTGCCGTCTACGATCTCGATGCCGTACTGGGCAACGCACTGGATGGCCCAGTTCTTGGGATCCTCCATGCCGTTGCTGGTCTGGAAGAGCATATAGCCATGGTCAATGGAGGCGATCATATCCTCCAATTTATCCTTACCGGCCTCGAAGAAGGTATTGGTCATACGGGAGTAAGCCTTGCGGCGGGTGGACTCTCTGCGGCCGTTGCCCGTGGGAGCCAAGCCCAGCTGTACGGCAGAGGCCAGGTCGGAGATACCGGTGACCAGAATGCCATCCTTGATGATCTGGGTATCGCCGGCCAGAACGCCGTCATCATCGAAGAAATAAGAGGCTGCGCTGAGGGCAGCGCCTGCGCCGTCCCGCATATTGCAGATGGGAGAAGCCACATATTTCCCCACATACTCCTTGGCCAGGGCACGATCCTTGACGAACTGATCCAGCTCCACGCCATGGCCGAAGGCCTCGTGGGCGATGAGGCCGGTGATGGAGGCATCGGTGATCACGTCATAGACTCCGGGGACAATGGGCTGGGCTGTGGTCAGCTTTTGAGCGGTATGGAGCAGGGGCTCTGCCAGCTTGGACAGATCCTCCAGAACCTGAGACAGCAGGTGGGAATATGCGCTCTCATGGGCCTGCACCACTTTTCCGTTGTCGCCGTAGACTGCTACCATGGAGCCGTTGATCCAGGTGTAGTGCTGATCCAGCTGACGATGCTCGGAGACAAAGAGCTTACTGACCTCCGTGGTATTCACAGCCACCACGGCATTGAGGAGCTTCTCATTGCTTTCCAGCAGCTTGGCGCAGTTGGTCTTGCAGAAATCCAGGATCTGAGCGTCGGTGTAGTCTGCCAGATCTGTAGGGCGGCTGAAGCTCTGCACCAGCGGCTCATCGGGAAGCGCCACCGGGGCGATGGTCTGAGCCTGCACCGAGGCCGCCAGGGTAAAGCCGCTGCGGATCTTCTCTGCCAGGGCAGGGATATCTCCGGAAATGTCATCCAGAGAATACTCAAAAAACACGCTGCCCTTACTGAGCTTTACCACAAAGCCGCAGCCGGTATTGCCGCCGGCACGGATGCCGGAGGTATTGCGGTCGGCATGGATGCCGGTCTCCTTGATGTCCTCGCCCAGGATGCTGACATAGCCATAGTCCCGGCGCAGCTCCTGCACCAGAGCCCCGGCCGCCTCCCGTCGGGATGCTAAAAATTCCGAAAAGCCCATATTCATTCCTTCTTTCTTCTTCATTTTCCTTTCAGTATATCACATTTTCAGGTAAATGCAAGTACACAAAGTAAAAACAAGACTGTCAAGAAACCGTTAGTCTATGTTTTTCGGAGGGAAGAAAAGTGTGAAAGGAAACCGTCAGGGTGTCCTCAAGGTGAATTGCCCCAAAGGGGCAAGAGAAGGCACTCTGGGGTGTTCACGTTCAATAACCCGCCCGCAGGCGACAAAAATTGCAAAATAAGAAT
>JAFQCY010000169.1 GCA_017399355.1 Oscillospiraceae bacterium | reverse complement strand
GTCATTGCGAGGAAGGGCAAAGCCCTGACGTGGCAATCCGTTTCCCCCGGCAGTTCCGATCATTTGAGGTAGTGCCAAAAAGAGGACGGATTGCCACACCAGTCTGCGGACTGGTTCGCAATGACATCCTTGGTATGGCAGTTCCGATCATTTGAGGTAGTGCCAAAAGGAGAACGGATTGCCACACCGGTGACATCGGTCACCGGTTTGCAATGACATCCTTGGTATGGCAGTTCCGATCATCCGGGGCAGTACCAAAAGGAGAACGGATTGCCACACCGGTGACATCGGTCACCGGTTCGCAATGACACCCTTGGTATGGCAGTTCCGATGATCCGGGGTAGTGCCAAAAGGAGCGGAAGCGATCCGGTTGTAAATGGAAACGCCAACTTCTGCCCGAAACCCCGGCAGTATGGTCTGTTTTCATAACAATGACAGTGCATAATACGAAACTTCTTCGACAAACTGAGGCGGCGCACCCCGGTGCGCCGCCTTTTGCTGTTCTGTGGAAGAAATTTTACCTTTGCAGGGCTTCTGCCATGCTCCTACTTGCAATTTGCCGCAATTAGTGATATGATTTATACGGACGAAAAGCGAACTCTATTTGATGACCCATAGGAGGTACTGTTATGAAGAAACTGCAAGGCTCCATCGTTGCCCTGGTTCGGCCCTTTAATGCCGACGGCTCCATTGACTATGGCCGCATCCGCGCCCTGGTGGATTGGCACATCGACAATCAGACCGATGCCATCTTAGCCCTGGGCACCACCGGCGAAACCGCCTCCACCACCTTGGAGGAGGATATCAAGACCCTGGAGGTGGTCATTGACCAGGTCAAGGGCCGTGTCCCCGTCATTGCCGGCAGCGGCTCCAACTGCAGCGATATGCAGAAGGAGAAGAGCATCATCTATTCCAAAATGGGCGCCGATGCCCTCCTGTGCATCAGCCCCTACTATGTCCGTGCCAATGAAGAGGGCATGTACCGCCATTTCATGATGTCTGCGGACGAAGACGTCGCCCCCATCATCCTGTATAATATCCCCGGCCGCACCGGCTGCAAGATCTCCGAGAACGTGGTGCGCCGTCTCAGCACCCATCCCAATGTCATGGGCATCAAGGAGGCCAGCGGCGATATGAGCTATGCGGTGAAGATCGCCCGTTACCTCTCCGACGACTTTGCCATGTACTGCGGCAATGACGATATCACCATCCCCCTCATGAGCGTGGGTGCCTCCGGTGTCATCTCCGTCTGGGCCAATATCATGCCCCGGGAGTGCCACGATATGATCTTTGACTATCTGGAGGGCCGCCGGGAGCAGGCAGCCGCCACCCAGCTGAAGTATCTGGAACTGATGAACACCCTCTTTATCGAGACCAACCCCATCCCCGTGAAGGAGGCCATGAACCTCATGGGCCTTGAGGCCGGCCACTTCCGTATGCCCATGTACCCCATGGCAGCGGAAAACCGTGCCAAGCTGGCCGCCGTTATGAAGGCCGCCGGCCTGCCCGTATTGGAGGGCTGATGGGATGAAGATTTTTCTCAGCGGTTACGGCAGAATGGGCAAAATGATCGAGACCCTGGCCCTGGAGCAGGGCTGGGAGATCTTAGGTCATGCGGACATCACCTGCCCCGAGAATTACGACACCGCCCCTAAGGCAGATGTGTGCATCGATGTCTCCGCACCTGCCGCCCTTCCCAGGCTGGCGGACTATATCCGCCGCACCGGCACGCCCCTGCTCTCGGGCACCACGGGCTATGCCGAGCCGGATTTCGCCCTTTTGAAAGAGCTCAGCGCCGCTGTCCCCGTGGTCTGGTCTGCCAACTACTCCACCGGCATCGCCGTCCTGCGGCGGATGCTCCGGGACTATGCCCCCATCTTAGCCGATTGGGATAAGGAGATCGTGGAGAAGCACCATAATCAGAAGGTGGATGCCCCCAGCGGCACCGCCAAGGCCCTCCTGCAGGAGCTGGATCCCCAGGGCACTGCCACGGTGATCCACGGCCGCCAGGGCATCTGCGGCAAGCGGGATCCGAAGGAGATCGGCGTTTTCGCCCTCCGTGGCGGCACCGTAGCCGGGGAGCATCAGGTGTTCTTCTTCTCCGAGGACGAATCCTTAGAGCTGACCCATAAGGCCAGCAGCCGCCGCATCTTTGCCGCCGGTGCCCTCCGTGCCGCTAAGGTGCTGGCGGAGAAAGCCCCCGGCTATTACAACCTGGAACAACTCATTTTTAAGGATTAAAGGATCAATACTATGGAAAAAATCAGACCCCGTACCCTGTCGGGCTTTATGGAGCTGCTCCCCGGGCCGCAGATGCGCATGGAGCGCATGATGCAGATCCTCCGCAGCAGCTTCTCCCTCTATGGCTTTGCCCCCATTGATACCCCCATCATCGAGTCCGCCGAGATCCTCCTGGCCAAGGGCGGCGGCGAGACCGAAAAGCAGATCTACCGCTTCCAGAAGGGCGACAGCGACCTGGCCCTCCGCTTTGACCACACCGTGCCCCTGGCCAAGTACGTTGCCCTCCACGAAAACGAGCTCTCCTTCCCCTTCCGCCGCTATGCCATCGGCAAGGTCTACCGTGGCGAGCGTGCCCAGCGTGGCCGCTTCCGTGAGTTCTACCAGGCGGATATCGACATCATCGGCGATGGCAAGCTCTCCATCATCAACGAGGCGGAGATCCCCTCCATCATCTACCGGGTCTTCTCTCAGTTCGGCCTGAAGCGCTTCTGCATCAGCGTCAATAACCGCAAGATTTTAAACGGCTTCTATGCCCTCCTGGGGCTCACGGAGCAGTCCGGCGACATTATGCGCACCGTGGATAAGTTAGACAAGATCGGCCCGGAGAAGGTTCGCACTATTCTGGTGGACGATCTGGGCCTCAGCCCGGAAAATGCCGATGAAATTCTGAAATTCATCGCCATCCGTGGCACAAATTCCGAAGTCATCGCCGCCCTGGAGGGCTACCGTGGCAAAAACGAGGTCTTTGACCTGGGTCTTGACGAACTGATCGCCGTGTGCAAGTATCTGGCGGACTTCGGTGTCCCCGAGGAGAATTTTGCCGTGGATCTCACCATCGCCCGTGGCCTGGACTACTACACCGGCACGGTTTACGAGACCCGTATGCTGGATCACCCCGAGATCGGCGCCATCTGCGCCGGTGGCCGCTACGATAACCTGGCGGAGTATTACTCCTCCCGCAGCCTTCCCGGTGTGGGCGTGGCCATCGGCCTGACCCGCCTGTTCTATGTGCTGGAGGAGCAGGGGATGCTGAATCCCGAGCTGCCCACCGCTCCGGCAGACTGCCTGATCCTGCCCATGAGCGAGGACTTAGGCCCGGCCATCTCCCTGGCCACCTATCTCCGCTCCCGTGGCATCCGCACCCAGCTCTATGCCGAGCAGAAGAAGTTCAAGGCCAAGATCCAGTATGCCGATAAGCTCCGCATCCCCTATGTGATCTTCCTGGGCGAGGACGAGATCGCCGGCAATACCTGCACCCTGAAGAAGCTGGCGACCTCCGAGCAGCTGAGCCTCAGCCGGGAGGATGCAGCCACCACGATCTTAGACGGCACCGCCTACAGCGGCACCGTTATCATTGAAAAGTAAGAGAGGTAGAAAACCATGATGCAATCCCGTACCCATAACTGCGGCCAGCTCCGCATGGAACACGTCGGCCAGAAGGTCAAGATCGTCGGCTGGATGGAAAATGTCCGTGAGGTGGGCAATAACTTTGCCTTTGTCGTCCTCCGTGACTTCTACGGCACCACCCAGGTGGTCATTGAGACCGAAGAGATGATGTCCGTCATCAAGCCCCTGAATAAAGAATCCACCATCTCCGTCGAGGGCACCGTCCGGGAGCGTGCCAGCAAGAACCCCAAGCAGGCCACCGGCGAGATCGAGGTCGTCCCCGAGAAGATCGAGGTTCTGGGCCGCTGCCGCTACAACGAGCTGCCCTTTGAGATCAACCGCAGCCGGGATGCCGATGAGGCCGTCCGTCTGAAGTACCGCTATCTGGATCTCCGTAACCCCGCCGTCAAGGACAAGATCGTCCTGCGCTGCAACGTGGTCTCCGCCCTGCGCAAGGCCATGACCGACCACAACTTCCTGGAGATCACCACCCCCATCCTCACCGTCTCCTCTCCCGAGGGCGCAAGAGACTACCTGGTTCCCTCCAGAAAGCATCCCGGCAAGTTCTATGCTCTGCCCCAGGCTCCCCAGCAGTTCAAGC
>JAFQCY010000168.1 GCA_017399355.1 Oscillospiraceae bacterium | reverse complement strand
GGTGGTCTCCTCGGCGCCGCCGATGATATGATCGCCCAGGTGGGCATAGTCGCCGCTGAGCAGATCCAGCAGGTCGCCGCCGTCATCGATGATCAGGTCGGGATGGCAGGACAGCGCCTCTACCAGAAGGCCCTTGTACTCCTCGCTATTGACACCGTGCATGGCATAGGTCTCCACACCCATGGAGGCCAGGCCTGCGGCCACATCATCCTGGGTGGACAGGGGGTTACAGCCCGTGGCATGGACCTCTGCGCCACCGGCGGCAAGGCACAGGGCCAGATAGGCGGTCTTGGCTTCCATATGGATGGAAATGGTGATCTTCTTCCCGGCAAAGGGCTTCTCCTGCTCAAAACGGGTACGGATGGCGCTGAGGGCGGGCATAAAATCCTGCACCCAGCGGATCTTCATTCTGCCGTACTCGGCAAGGGACATATCTCTTACATGGCTCATGGTACAAACCTCCGCAAAATTCTGAGCATATCATAGCATAGCTGCGAAGATTTTTCAACCACCTGACAAAATTCATACTTTATTTATGGACAAACTTTCCATTTTGCGCTACAATAGGCTTAATTCCAAAGGAGGAAGCTTATGGGAAATCTGAAACGGAACTATAATCGATTTATTTTTAAGCACCGCAACAAGGGCATCCCCAATCTGATGACCTGGATCTGCCTGGGCAATGCCGCTGTATTTCTGCTGTGGCGCTTTTTTGAGATCCCGGCGCCCGGGATGCTGTATTTTGATGCCAACGCCATTATGCGGGGGCAGGTCTGGCGGCTTTTCAGCTACATCTTCACCTTTGCCTCGGAGGGAAACTTCTTCGGCAGCACCGTATTGGGCGCTCTCTTCAGCATCCTCTTTTACCACTGGGTGGGCAAGATGCTGGAGGCGGTATGGGGTACCCTGCGCTTTAATCTATACTACCTCTGCGGCATTCTGCTGACGGATCTGGCCGGCATGGCCATCCACTGGGGTTTCGGGATCCCGGTGTTCCTCAATGCGCACTATGTGAACCTCTCCCTCTTCCTGGCGGTGGCCACTTTAGCCCCGGAGAACCGGGTGCTGCTGATGATGTTCATCCCCGTGAAGATGAAGTGGCTGGCCTGGGTGGACTTCATCCTCACCGCCAACGGCATCATCACGGGCATCCTTGACTGCGTGACCATGTGGAATCTCTATGGCGCTTTCTGGGGCTGCGCCTATCTGTGCGTTGCACTGCTGCCTCTGGTGGCGCTGCTGAACTACTTCCTCTTCTTCGGCCGGGGCATTGCCAATGTGATGCCGGACTGGCTGAAGCGGCGGATGACCGCCCCGAAGAAGAATTACCGCAGCACCGCCCAGACACCGCCCCGGCCCGATCCCAACTGGGCCAACAACTACCGTAGCAGCAGCGGCGAGCGCCCCTACCGCCACAAATGCACCGTCTGCGGCCGGACGGACACCAACTGCCCCGGCCTGGAATTCCGCTACTGCTCCAAGTGCAAGGGCTACTTCTGCTACTGCATTGACCACATCAATAACCACAACCATGTACAATGATAGAAATAGAAGCTGCTCGTTTGAGCAGCTTCTTTTTATACAGGGAGGATTAGTTCTCGCAGTAGGCCTTGGCGATCTTGGAGGCCAGGCGGACATTGTTGAATACCAGCTGGATATTGGACTCCAGGCTGCTGCCGCCGGTGATCTCCTTGATCTTGGCCAGCAGGAAGGGGGTGGTCTCCTTGCCGGTGATGCCCAGGGTCTTGGCCTCTTCCACAGCATCGGCAATGGCCTTGTTGATGACGGTCTCATCCATGGAGTATTCCTCGGGGATGGGGTTGGCCACCAGCATGCCGCCCTTCAGGCCCATGTCTGCCTGGGTCTTGAAGGCTGCTGCCAGCTCTTCGGGGGTATCCATACGGTAGTCTACGCTGAAGCCGGACTTGCGGGTGAAGAAGGCGGGCAGCTCCTTGGTGCCGTAGCCCAGGACGGGAACACCGTGGGTCTCCAGGTACTCCAGGGTCAGGCCCAGGTCCAGGATGGACTTTGCACCGGCGCAGATGACCATAACGGGGGTCTGAGCCAGCTCTTCCAGGTCAGCGGAGATGTCCATGGTAACCTCAGCGCCGCGATGCACGCCGCCGATGCCGCCGGTGGCGAAAATCTTGATGCCGGCCATGTTGGCGATGATCATGGTGGTGGCGACGGTAGTAGCGCCGTCTTCCTTACGGGCGCAGAGCACAGCCAGGTCACGACGGGAGGCCTTGGCGATCTGGGCACCCTTCTTGCCGAAGTACTCGATCTCTTCATTGGTCATACCGGCCTTCAGACGGCCGCCGATGATGCCGATGGTGGCGGGAACAGCGCCGTTTTCACGGATGATGTTCTGCACGGTGAGAGCGGTCTCCACGTTCTGGGGATAGGGCATACCGTGGGAGATGATGGTGGATTCCAGAGCCACGACGGGCTTACCGTTGGCAAGGGCCTCTGCTACTTCGGGGTTGATGTCCAGATACTTGTTCAGCATAGTTTGTTCCTCCAGATAATATGTTAATTTTAATTATTGATTTTCTGCCATCCTCCGGCGCACCAGATCGGCGCAGAGGTCATGGTTGATGGTTTCGGCGCCCTCCACCGCAATGGCGGCGGTGGCAGCGGCGGCAAGGGCAGTGGTCTGCAGGTCGGTGCCCTCTAAGTAGGCCCAGGCCAGCGCCGCCATGAAGGAGTCCCCTGCCCCGGTGGCATTGCGCATGACCGCCTTACAGCAGGGCTGGATCAGGGTCTGCTTCCGGTCGGCGGCGAAGACGCCGTCCGTACCCATGGAGATAAAGACCCGGTGCAGGCCCGTGGACAGCAGCACCCGGGCCGCCTGCTCCAGGCTCTCACGGTCCGTGATCTTCACGCCGGAGAGAAGCTCGGCCTCCATGCGGTTGGGCTTCAGGGTGTGGAGCTTGCCCAGCACAGAGCGGAGCTTACCGGCCTTGGCCGTGGAGACGGGGTCTGCAAAAATGGGGGCGGTGCAGTTCTCCGCCAGGTAGCGGATGGACTCCTCGGGGATGTTAGTATCCATGACCACCAGCTGGGCGTTATTCAGCACCGGGAGCTTGGTGGCAAGATACTCGGGGGTGATCTTCTCGCAGATGTCCATGTCGGACATGGCCAGGGCCATATCGCCGTCATGGTCATTGATGAAAAGATAGGTGGGGGTAGCTCCGCCGGGAACGGACAGGCAATCGCTGATGTCGATGCCCAGTTCGCCGCAGGAGGCCGCAACCTTCTGGGCGTAGAGGTCATCGCCGAAGGCGGTGAGGAAGCGCACATCCAGCCCCAGCAGGCTCATGTTATGGGCAATGTTCCGGCCCACGCCGCCCAGGCTGATGCGCACCTTGCCGGGATTGGAGTCCCGGGCAACCAGAGGTGCATCGCTGCGGCCGCCGATATCGATGGTCACGCCGCCCACCACCACGGCATAGGTACCGGAGCGGAGGACATAGCCCTTACCGGCGATGTAGCCCTTCTTCATCAGGTTGGAAATATGAACCGCAACGGAGGAACGGGTGATCCCGGCCTTCTCCGCAAGGCGCTCCTGGGAGATCATGGGATCGGCCTCGATCCACTGCAAAATCTGGCGTTCTCTCTGGGTCATACTGCGCACCTCCTGTTCCCTGGTATTACTATACCATAGGGAGTATCGCTTGTCAAGAAAAAAATAAGCAAATATTTACGGATTTTAACAAATGTTTATTTTATAGCTACCGATCACCGTCTGATGCTGCGCAGGGACTGCTGTTCCTACCAGCGCAAAGGACAATTTATAGCAGGAACGAATAACGAACGACGAATCGTGAATCACTGAGGAATCGGCTCCAACCATGAGATTTGAAATAAAGTCAAATAGAAGCTTATCGGTCTGTCGTCTGCTGTATCAAGTCTGTCATTGCGAACCAGTGCGCACACTGGTGTGGCAATCCGTTCTCCTTTGGCACTACCGTCAAATAGATATTTCTCGAACAGCCGCACCTTCTTTATGCATCGTAGGGCGGGGGCTTGCTCCCGCCGCCTCTGCTCCGCAGGAGCAGAGGAAACCATCTCACAACATTGCACGAATTCGCCTTAGAGCGGCACAAATTAGTGAGTTTCTACCGCCGGCGGGAGCGAGCCCCCGCCCTACGGTGGTAATTGGTAGTGCAGCCAACAGTTCGGCAAAATTCTGGTTGACGGGCTTTGATGAATTGCCCCTTTGGGGCATGAATTCTCGCTTCGCTCCATGAATTGCCCCTTTGGGGCATGAATTCTCGCTTCGCTCCATGAATTGCCCCTTTGGGGCATGATTTCTCGCTTTGCTCCATGAATTGCCCCTTTGGGGCATGATTTCTCGCTTCGCTCCATGAATTGCCCCTTTGGGGCATGAATTGCTGCTGCGCAGCATGAATTGACGCTGTGCGTCATGATTTCCCGCTTCGCTCCATTATTTTATAAATAGAGGTTATTATGCTGAACTTTTTACCTGTGACTCCCGCGGACCGGGAGCGGATCCATTCTCATCTTTATTTCGCCAAGGGCCACGGCTGCGAGTATTCCTTTGCCAATCTGCTCTTCTGGGGCGACCAGAAGGTGGCCTGGCTGGAGGATTGCCCTCTGATCTTCAGCGCCTTCGGCAAGTTCAGGAGCTACCAGCTGCCCATCGGCTGCCACCGTCTGACCGATGCCCTGGAGGCCCTGGAGCAGGATGCTAAGGACCGGGGCATTCCCTTCCGCATTTTCGGCCTGACGGCCCAGGAGACCCTGCTCTTAGATGCCCTCTACCCGGGGAAATTCCGCTTCAGCCCCGCCCGGGACAGCTTCGACTATGTCTATGACATCCACCGCCTGGCAGAATTGAAGGGCAAAAAGCTCCAGGGCAAGCGCAACCACTGCAACCGCTTCGCCGCCCAGTACCCGGACTACCGGGTGATCCCCATCTCCCCGGAGAACCTGCATAGCTGCGAGGCCTTTGCCGAGGACTGGTACCGCTCCCATGCCCATACCGGGGAGGATTTCGAGGGGGAGAAGCGTGCCCTGACCCGGGCCTTCGCCTGGTTTACGGAGCTTAAACTGGAGGGCATCCTCCTGGAGACCGAGGCCGGCATCATGGGCTTCTCCATGGGTAACCGCATCCGGGAGGATACCTTTGATGTAAACTTTGAGAAGGCGCTGCCGGAGGTCAACGGGGCCTACCCCATGGTGAACCGGGAATTTGCCCGGCGCATCCGGGAGGCCTACCCCACGGTGCAGTACCTGAACCGGGAGGACGATATGGGCCTTCCCGGCCTGCGCCGTGCCAAGGAGAGCTATTATCCCGATATCTTACTGGAAAAATTCGTGGGGGAGGTTGTCTGATGCTCCGGTTTCGGCTTGCCAAGCCTGCAGATCTGCCCCGGCTCACCGCCCTCTGGCAGGAGGCCTTCGGGGATGAGCGGGCGGTCATCGAGGAGTTTTGGGCAAGGTGCTTTGACCAAATTCAGGTTTTCTGCCTCTTTGAGGAGGCGCAGCTCTGCGCCATGGTCTGCGCCCTGCCCCTGAGCTATGTGGATGAGGCAGGGGAGAGCTATGCCTGCCCCTATTTCTATGCCGTGGCGACGGCGAAAGCGTGGCGGGGCCGTGGCCTCTGCCGCAGCCTGCTGGCCCGGGCAGAGGAATTCCTGCAAAATCAGGGCGCCAAGCTCTGCTGCTTGGTGCCCCAGGGGGCGGAGCTGTTCCGCTTCTATGAAAAGCTGGGCTACAGGACGGCCTTTGCGCTGGCCGAGCGCAGGCTGCCTGCCCAAAAAACGGCGGCAGCAAAGGCGAAGAAGCTCCATGCCGCAGCCTATGAAAACTACCGCCAGATCCAGCTTTATGGAGAATTCATTGCCTACCCGGACTTTCTCCTGCAGCTGCAGCAGGCCGCCGGTGAGGCCGGCGGTGCCGGGCTCTACCGCCTGGAGAGCGGCGATACCCTCTGCGTAGCCGCCGCCGAGAAGCATGGCCAGACCTTGCTTCTCAAGGAGATGCTGCCTGCTGACGAGGCCCTGGCTTCCCACCTGGCCGCCCTTTTGGGCTGCAGAGAGGCGCTGCTCCGCAGCCCTGCCTCAGGCGAAGAGGCAAAGCCCTTCGCCATGGCAAAGGCCCTGGATGCCGCCTTCCCCCTCCCGGAAAAAGCCTACCTGGCCCTGGCCTTCGACTAAGCCAAAAATCTGTACCCCGGCAGGGGAAGGGGACGGCAAAAGCCTGCCCATAGGGTGACCACGGATACACCAAGCGCCCTCCGGCTGCGGCCGGGGGGCGCTTGCTCGTTCTTCAGTTGGGCTCCAGGGTGAGTTCCAGCTCCTGGCTGTCCCGGTAGATGCGGATGGTGATGGGACCTTGGCTTTGGCAGGCATCCAGGGCCTCCCAGAGGTCGGCGGGGCTGTGGATCTCCACCCCGGCGATCTGCAGCAGCAGGTCGCCCTCCCGCAGGCCCGCATCCAGGGCCGGGCTGTCATGCTCGATGCGGCTGATCATCAGATTGCCCGGCAGATCCCAGTACAGGCTCTGGGCCTCATCCAGCAGAGAGACCTCCAGGCCGGGGGAGTCGGGGGAGTCCAGGCTGCCGAAGGCCACTAACTCCAGGATCAGGTTCAGCAGCTCCTCCATGGGCAGGGCCACCACGCCCTCCGCCGTGGAGACGCACAGGGCTATGAGCTCGCCCCGGTCATTGAGCAGCAGGTCGCCGGTGGTGTAGCTGCCCTCCAAGACGCTGCGGCTGCCGCCGGCGAGGAAGCGCCGGGTCTGGGCGGCAGGCTGGATCCACTCCGGGCTGCTCCCGGGGAAGAGGGGCTGGCCATAGCGGATCAGCAGCTCCTCCGTGGCGCTGACCACGCCGCAGAGCCCCAGGCTCATGGGCTTCAGCGCCTCGGCCTCCACCCGGATCACCGTGAGCCCCAGCTCCGGGGCGCTGCCCTTCAGCTGGGCCTCCTCATAGCTCCGGCCTCCGATCTTTACGCTCTCCAGATCCTCATATTCTGCGGTGGTGAGGATGTAGCCGCTCCTGCTCAGGACGATGCCCGTGTGGCTGCCCGACCGGGTTTGGACCTCGGCCAGGCTCTCTTTGAGCTGCAGAGGCAGGTCGCTGAGGCTGGGCTGAGGGCTGAGGTTCTCCGGCTGACGGCTGGAGGGGGCGGTATCCCCCTTCTGCTTTCCCACGTTGTAGCCCATCAGGAAGGCGAAGGACACCAGGTTTGCGCCGATCAGCAGGGCAAAGAGGAGCAGGCTCAGGGAGACCAGGGACTTTTTGCGGTAGGGCTCACGGCCTGTGCCATAGTGGTCGGGCAGGGGCTCATATTGATTTCGATCCATCCGGGCTGCTCCTTTCCGGGACTTATTTGCCGATGGGCAGGGTAAAGGTAAATTCCGTCCGCCCCTCCCGGCTGGCTACATACACGTCCTCCGAGTGGGCATGGACTAAGGTCTTGACGATATAGAGCCCCAGACCTGCGCCGTCCCGGTCGCCGGAGCGGCTCTTATCGGTCTTGTGGAAGCGGTCAAAGAGCAGTGGCAGCTCCTCCGGGGGGATGGTGGGGCCGGTGTTGCCCACGGTGACGATGCACTTCATGCCCTGGGGCACCACACGCACCCAGAGGCTGCCCCCCTCGTCGGCGAATTTCACCGCATTATCCATCAGGTTATAGACCACCTGACTGATGGCATCCATCAGGGCGTGGACCGTCACGCCGTAGTCCGGCATATCGAATTCCACATTGAGGCCCTTCTGGGTGATCCGCTGCTCAAAGCTCAGCAGGGTCTGGCCCGCCAGCTCGCAGATGTCAAAGGAGCTCATCTGCTGGGGCGGAATGCCCTGATCCTGGAGCCTTGCCACGTCCAGCATATTGCGCACCAGGCGGCCCAGCCGCCGTGCCTCCCGGGCCACCAGCTCCATATAGTAGGGGTGGCGCTCTTTGGGGATGGTGCCGTCCAGCATACCGTCTAAGTAACCGGCGATGGTGGTCATGGGGGTCTTCAGCTCGTGGGACACATTGGCCACGAATTCCTGCCGCACGGTGTCGGAGCTTTCCAGGGCCTGGGACATATTGTTAAAGGCTACGGCCAGCTCCTCGATCTCCGCATTCTGGTAGCCCGTGGGCACACGCACCTTGTAGTTGCCCCGGGCGATGAGCCGGGCGGCGGCAGCCATATCCCGGATGGGACGGGTCTCCCGCCGGGTGAAGATGGGGAGGGCCAGGATCATGATCAGCAGCACCAGCAGGGCCGTGACGATAAAGATGCGGATGGTGCGGCCGGTGAGCTCCGAGAGGTCAGCCTGCTCCAGGGAGACCACGGCGATGCACAGCTCTGTGCCGTCGGGGGCGGTGATCAGCCGTGCCACAGCCAGGCGGCTCTCGTCATAGATCCGGGAGACCTCCGTATCCACCCGCAGGCTGCCGGATTGGCGCACCTGCTGCGCCCGGCGGCTGCCCAGGGTCTCGCCTATGTGCCTGCAGCTCTGGATCTGGCCGGAGCAGATATGCACCGTGCCGTCCAGGGAGCAGATGAGGATATCGTTCTCCGAGGCGGCGGAGGCCACGGAGAGGTTGATGCGGAAATCCCAGTTATAGGGATAGTTGGCGGAATAGGCCTGCACCAGCGCCTCCACGGAGTCGGCGGTGGCATTGAGGCTGGACTCCTTCTCCTCTGTGGCATAGCGGTTAAAGAGCACCCAGAAGGACAGGCCCAGCAGGAGGATCGCCCCCAGCAGCAGGCAGATCATAGCCGTCAGCTGACGGCGAAAGGTGGTACTCATCGGTTCTTGGTTTCGAACTTATAGCCCACGGACCAGACGGTCTTCAGCTCCCACTGGTCAGAAACGCCCTCTAATTTTTCCCGCAGGCGCTTGATATGCACGTCTACGGTACGGGTGTCGCCGAAGTAGTCAAAGCCCCAGACCTCGTCCAAAAGCTGGTTTCGGGTGTAGACCCGGTTGGGGGAGGAGGCCAGGTGGAACAGCAGCTCCATCTCCTTGGGTGGTGTGGGGATCTTCTTGCCGTCCACGGTCAATTCAAAGGCATCCATGTCCAGGGTCAGCTTGTCAAAGACCAGCCGCCGGGAGGCACGCTCCGGCTCGATGCCGCTGCGGCGCAGCACCGCCTCGATCCGGGCCAGCACCTCCTTCATCTCAAAGGGCTTGGTGATGTAGTCGTCGGCGCCCTGCTTCAGCCCCGCCACCTTGTCCTCGGTCTCGCTCTTGGCGGTGAGCATGATGATGGGGGTCTTGGACTCCGAGCGGATGCTGCGGCAGACGCCCCAGCCGTCCATGCCCGGGAGCATCACGTCCAGCAGCACCAGGGCAGGCTGCTCCTGGCGGAATCTCTCCAGGCCCTTCAGGCCGTCCGGGGCGATGGAGACCTCATAGCCCTCCCGCTCCAGATATAAGCGCAGCAGATCCGCAATATTGCGGTCATCCTCCACGATCAAAATTTTCAGTGCCATAGCTCTTCCTTCCTTCTCTGTTTCTATTTTCTCTATTATAACCCAGAATTCCCATTTTGGGTGAACAATTTGTTAAAACAGGCGAAAAAGCGGGGGCAGGGGCGCAGGAAATGAATTGCCTTCGGCATGAATTGGGGGCGAAAGCCCCATGAATTGCCTTCGGCATGAATTGCCCTGAGGGGCATGAATTGCAGCTTGCGCTGCATGAATTGCGCTGCGGCGCATTGGGGAGGCAATTCAATTCATGGAGCGAAGCGAGAAATCATGCTGCAAAGCAGCAATTCATGACCCAAAGGGTCAATTCATCCATGCCCGTCAAACAGAAATTTGCCGAACAGTTTGCCGCTTCCTTAAGGCTGCGCTGCACCCATAATGC
>JAFQCY010000167.1 GCA_017399355.1 Oscillospiraceae bacterium | reverse complement strand
TCTTGTCCATTTTTCTGGTAAACTCCTTAAAATCCACTGCCATTTTTAGTTTTCCTCCTTAACTACTGTTCCGATTTTTTCGCCCATCACCACACGCAGGATGTTCTCAGGATCCTTCAGCGCAAAGAGAATGATGGGAATGTGGTTATCCATAGAGAGGGACGTTGCGGTAGAGTCCATGACCATCAGGTGCTTGGCCAGCACCTCGTCATAGGAGATCTCATCGAATTTCACGGCATCGGGGTTCTTTGCGGGGTCATCGGAGTAGACACCGTCTACATTCTTCGCCAGCAGGATGGCATCGGCATTGATCTCCGCAGCACGGAGGACAGCGCCGGTATCCGTAGAGAAGAAGGGATTACCGGTGCCGCAGCCGAAGATGACCACTCTGCCCTTCTCCAGATGGCGAATGGCTCTGCCTCGGATATAGGGCTCGGCAATACGGCTCATCTCGATGCCGGTCTGCACACGGACTTCTACCTCTCTCTGCTCTAAGCAGTCTGCCAGAGCCAGGGCATTGATCACCGTGGCCAGCATGCCCATATGGTCGGCACGGGTGCGCTCCATACGGTCGCCGCCGTCCTTGAGGCCGCGCCAGAAATTGCCGCCGCCTACCACGATACCGACCTGCACGCCTGCTTCCACGCATTTTTTCACCACGTCGCAAACGCTGCCGATCACATCAAAATCCAGACCTCTGTGGGCATCTCCCGCCAGGGCCTCGCCGCTGATCTTTAATAGCACACGGCGATACTTGGGCTGAGCCATATTGCTCCACGCTCCTTTTTCTCGTTTTGTCCTTTCTATTCTATAATAAATCCTGCTCAATGGCAACAAAAATTTGCGAATTCACGAAATGTTTTCTTTTTTTTGCAGAAACCCGGAGAATGACACTTGCATATTGGGGGAAAATGCTATAAAATATCATGGAAATTTCCAAGGGAGGAAAGAAAAAATGGAAGAACGGAATCGCCCCGAAAGCAAGAACTTTATCGAGGCTTTTATTGAAGAAGATATCGCCCCCGGCGGACAGTACGAGGGCCAGACCGTCCATACCCGTTTCCCGCCGGAGCCCAACGGCTACCTGCACATCGGCCACTGCAAGGCCCTGTGCATCGATTTCGGCACCGCTGAAAAGTTCGGCGGTATGTGCAACCTCCGCATGGACGACACCAACCCCACCAAGGAGGATGTGGAGTTCGTAGAGGCCATCCAGCAGGATATCAAGTGGCTGGGCTTCACCTGGGAGGACCGCTTCTACTACGGCTCTGACTATTTTGAGAAGGACTACGAGTATGCCGTAGAGCTGATCAAAAAGGGCCTGGCCTATGTCTGCGAGCTGACCCCGGAGGAGTTCAAGGAGTTCCGTGGGGATGTGGATACCCCTGCCAAGTCCCCCTGGCGTGACCGCCCCGTAGAGGAGAGCCTGGATCTCTTCGCCCGGATGCGTGCCGGTGAATTTGAGGATAACCAGTACACCCTCCGTGCCAAGATCGACCTGGCCAGCGGCAATTTCAATATGCGTGACCCCGTTATCTACCGCATCCGCCATATGCACCATCACCGCCAGGGCGATAAGTGGTGCATCTACCCCATGTATGACTTTGCCCACCCCATTCAGGATGCTCTGGAGGGCATTACCCACAGCCTCTGCTCCCTGGAGTTTGAGAACCACAGGCCCCTGTACAACTGGGTGGTGGAGAATGTCTCCGTGCCCCACAAACCCCGCCAGATCGAGTTTGCCCGTCTGGGCATTGACCATACCGTCCTGAGCAAGCGGAAGCTGCGCAACCTGGTAGAGACCGGCGTGGTCTCCGGCTGGGACGATCCCCGTATGCCCACCCTCTGCGGCCTGCGCAGAAGAGGCTACACCCCCAAGTCCATCCGCAATTTCTGCGAGCGTGTGGGCGTGGCCAAGTCCCCCAACACCATCCCCTATGCCTTCCTGGAGTTCTGCCTCCGAGAGGATCTCAACGAGACGGCCCAGCGTGTCATGGCGGTTCTGAAGCCCATTAAGCTGACCATTACCAACTATCCCGAGGGTCAGAGCGAGACCATGGTGGTGGAGAATAACCCCAACCGTCCCGTGGACGGCAGCCGTGCGGTCACCTTCTCCCGGAATCTTTGGATCGAGGCCTATGATTTCCTGGCGCAGCCCGTGCCAAAGTACAAGCGCCTCTACCCCGAAGGCCCCGAGTGCCGCCTGAAGGGTGCATATCTGATCAAGTGTACCGGTTACGTCACCGACGAGGAAGGCAATGTGACGGAAGTCCTGGCCACCTATGACCCCGAGTCCCGTGGCGGCGACCCTGCCGACGGCCGCAAGGTCAAGGGCGCTACCATCCACTGGGTGGATGCCGCCACCGCCGTAGATGCTGAAGTCCGCCAGTACGACAACCTGTTCCTGGATGCCGATCCCGATGCCGCCGGTAAGGATTACCTGGCCTGCCTGAACCCCAACTCTCTGGAGGTGCTCACAGGCTGCAAGGTGGAGGCCGGTCTGAAGACCTCCGATGTCCCCTCCTACCAGTTCATGCGCCTGGGCTACTTCTGCAAGGACAGCAAGGACTCCTCCGAAGACCACCTGGTCTTCAACCGCTCCGTCAGCCTGAAGGACAGCTTCAAGCCCACGGTATAAACAAGCAAAAAGGTGCCGCTCCCGAAATTGGGAGCAGCACCTTATTTTTATTCTTCCAAAATCCACAGATCCAGATCCACATCTGTCTCGATGCCGGGG
>JAFQCY010000166.1 GCA_017399355.1 Oscillospiraceae bacterium | reverse complement strand
CACCATGCCCGATAATACCACGGCCTGTACGGTGGAGGGTAATGAAGTGACAGCTAAACTTCATCCGCAGATGTTCACATCGCCGGGATGCGTGCAATGTGAACTTCGAATGATTAATGAAGACGGTTCCAAAATTCTGTCATCGTTTAGCTGGATCATCTATGTAGAGGCATCTGCAGAGTCCTGTATTAAGTCGGAAAGCTATTACCGATTTGCATCGATCGCCAGTTTGGCCGCAACCATCGGCGATCTGTCGCTGCTGAATACTGCAAGCAAAGATAGCTTGGTCGAAGCTGTCAACGATATTCTTCGTGATGTGGGTAAAACGGCATCTCTGACGACAGGCGATGTGCAGATGGTCACGGCTATGAACAGGGTTGTGTCCTGGATCAACCAGGTGTTTGAGTGTGATCTTGTTTCTAATTTGATTAATCCTGCTGAAATCGAGGAATCAACGCTGTTGGTGTATAGCACCGGTGCACTTGCCACAGGGAGCAGCTACTCCAGCTATATCACTACCGGGTTAATTCCGGCCCGTCCCGGCCAGGTTCTCAGGATCCAAATGGAGACAGCAGCGGGTCGAAGTGATGCATCGTCATTCGAGACACTTTCCGCCTCAAATTCGATGGCCGCTGTCTGTGCATACAGCGCAGCGCATAGATACATTTCTGGTGACCGAAATGTTGCAACGTTTGTTATTCCGGATGAAGCTGCGTATATCAGAGTGTCGTTATATGAATCCACTCAATACACGCAGAAAATGATCTTCTACTCAGACGAATCGACCGTTCTTCCGTACGTAGAATATAAACAGGCCAATTTCCACAGTATTCGTCCCGAGCTTGTTCCTGTGGACAAGCTGGATTTAAGCAGCTTGATCATGCAGGGGCCTGGTGAATCTGCGAATAAGGCTATTTCGCAGGCGTCCCTTTCTAAGCTGTTTGAATGCGATTATACGCTAAATTTGCTCGATCTTGAAAAGGTAGTAGCATTCTCGCTGCTGAGCTATACAAACGGCAAGCTCAACACCGGATCTGCTTATTCCGGTTATTGGACAACGGGGTATATCCCTTGTTCGCCTGGCGACATTATCCGATTGCAGCTAACGGCAGCAGATACGGGAATTCGGCACGATGCAACTGAGTTATCAGATTCTGCGAGTCGCATGACTGCAGTGTGCGCATATAGCACTTCGCATACGTATTTAGCTGGTGCATCAAAAGCTGCATCATTCACCGTCCCTGCAGGCGCTGCCTATGTCCGAATTTCGCTCGTGAAAACAGTCAGCTATTATGATTACAAAATTTTTGTATCGGATAATGCTGATGTTAAGCCGTATTCCGCATACGGCGAGACGACATTCTTGGGATTGCGCCCCGAGTATCTCCCGGCAGCTAAGCCGCTCGTTTTCCTGCCTGATGAAATCTGTGTGGCGGTCGGTCGCACGATCGAGATCTATAATGCGCAGGTGTGCCCCTGCGCTAAACGCTATCATTTCCGCTGGATCTGCAACGTGGGCAAGGCGCTGCAGCGTAAGTTCTCTGTCGAGGGGACGGAGGGGCTGATCGGCGAGTATGAGCTTCGGCTGGAGATCTACGATGATGATCTCAATTTGGTTGATCACGCTTCGTCTACGGTTAAGATCGTTGCTGCAGAGTTAACCAATGAGGTGCAATTATGCACGATTGGCGATAGCCTTACCAATGGGAAATACTGGCTACAGGAGCTGCGGACTTTGTCTGAGAATAAGATCGTTCATGTCGGAACGAGGGGTTCTGTCACCGGATTAATGCACGAGGGTCGCAGCGGTTTTAAGGCTTCCGGCTATCTTTCGGCTCAGAGCTATGACTTCGAGGACGAGGGTGTCCATCCGTTTTGGGATCCTGAAACGGCTGCTTTCTCTTGGGCGTATTACAAGGCCAATTCTGGGATTAATCCTTCTGCTGTGCAGATCTTCCTTGGTACCAATGACCTTGCTGGAGGTGCAGAGCCGGAGACTGTGGCAGAGGATATTGCTGAGATTGTGAGCGCTATTCGGAGCGATGATTCGGAGATCCCCATTTTTGTAGTGGCAACTATTTGCTGGGGAGACCAGGATGGGATCGGCCGTCAGACATCGAGTGACGGCTTTGCATCCCAGAAGGGGAGATGGAAATATCACCTCGACCATCACACAATCTCACTCGCCAAAGCACTGCAAGATCAGATCCAGGACGTGACAGGGGTGTATTTTGTGCCGCTGACTGAATGCCACGATAGCACCTATAATTTCGGCGCTGTAGCAACTCCCGTCAATCCTCGTGCTATCCAGACAGAGCTGATGCCTGTTGAAGGCGTGCACCCGCAGCAGCAGGGCTATGAGCAAATGGCAGACGTCATGTGGTCTGTTATCTGCGCAAAGTTGGGAGGAGATGGCTAATGAACTGGACTGTTGTGGCGGCGCTTTTGGGCGGTGCTTTTGGCGCTGCGATTTTGGGATTGATTCAGTTCCTGATCAATCGCCACGATAAAGCTAAGGCAGCGGATAGTGCAGAACGTAAGGCTCTCCGCTATCTCATGCTTTACATTATCCAGGAACGGGCCGTTGGATATATTGCATCCAGGGAAATCTCTCTGGATGATCGGCGCCGACTCGTTCACTGGCACGAGCTCTATCACAATGGCCTCGGAGGAAACGGAGATGCCGATGCCCTTATGGAACAAGTTATGCATCTGCCGATTAAGGCGGAATAATACAAGGAGGAATACTAATGAACAAAAAGTGGTGGAAGGCGGCAGGAATTCGTGCTGTCAAGACCGTAGCGCAGACGGCGGTAGCAATGCTGCCTGTGAAGGCAACGGTCACAGAAGTTGACTGGCTGATGGTGGCGGGGACGGCGGCACTGGCCGGTGTTGCATCCCTGCTGACATCCCTGGCCGGCCTGCCGGAGGTGAAGGTAGAATGACTGAACTGGAGCTGAGGCAGAAGCTGGTTAAGACAGCGCAGGCTTATCTGGGCTGCAAGGAGAGCGATGGTAGTCACCGTGTAATCATTGACATCTACAATTCCCATAAGCCTCTGGCTCGAGGTTATGCCGTGACTTACACAGATGCCTGGTGCAGCACCTTCGTCTCCGCTATGTCCATCCTGTGCGGCATGACGGAGATCCTGCCCACGGAGTGTGGGTGCGGTAAGCACATCGATCTTTTCAAGAGCATTGACTCCTGGGTCGAAGCAGACAATTATGTTCCGAAGATCGGTGATGTGATCTTTTACAACTGGAATGATAGCGGGGTTGGCGAGTGCACCACCGGTGCATCTCATGTCGGTATCGTCACAAGCTGCGATGGTCGGACGATTACGATCATTGAAGGCAACATCTCCAATGCGGTAGGGTATCGAACTCTGAGCGTTAACGGCCGCTACATCAGAGGCTTCGGCGTGCCCAAGTATGAGCTGCTCGCCGAAGCAGAGAATGCGGTGGCGGCGGATGAGGTGCGGTATCAGAAGCTGGAGGAGCTGCCTGCGTGGGCGGTGCCGGAGGCTACCGAGCTGGTGGAGCTGGGTGCGCTGAAGGGCAATGAGAAGGGCCTGGATGTGACCGAGGATATGCTGAGGACGATGATCATCAACCTGAGAGCGACCAAGGCGCTGCTTTTTGGCAACGCATAGAATCATAGCGCTTTGCTACAGAAATAAAAAATGACAATTACAAGCCCCCTCTACTGGAAGCTGATTTGCCTCTAGTAGAGGGGATTGTAGCTTATTGGTATATGGTGGCCCGGATGGGGAGCTGGGGGCCTCTCTGCGCTATCTCTCCCAGCGCTACTCCATGCCCTACCCGGAGCTGAAGGGACTTCTGACAGACATCGGCACGGAGGAACTGGGGCACCTGGAGATGGTGGGCACTATCGTCCATCAGCTGACCCGAAAGCTGAGCCCGGAGCAGCAGAAGGCCGATGGCTTTGCGCAGTATTTCGTGGATCATTCGGCGGGGGTATATCCCCAGTCTGCAGGCGGTACGCCCTGGAGCGCTGCCACCATGCAGGTCAAGGGAGACCCCGTGACGGATCTGGCCGAGGATATGGCCGCCGAGCAAAAGGCCCGCACCACCTACGATAACATTCTCCGCCTCAGCGATGACCCCGATGTAAACGATGTGATCAAGTTCCTCCGGGCCCGGGAAGTGGTGCACTTCCAGCGCTTCGGGGAGGCTATGGAGAAGCTGCGGCAGAAGCTGAACGAGAAGAATATCTACTATATGAATCCGGCTCTGGATCGCTAAGGGGATCCGGATACAAGAAAAGCGCCTGCACCCTCCGAAAAAGAGGGCGCAGGCGCTACATATGGCTTCTTATCCTTCCATAACGAAGGTTTCGTAATACCGGACCACGACCGCTGCCATCTCGGCACGGGTGATCTGGTTAAAGGGCTTTACGGTCTTTACACCGTCCTCCTCATAGCCCTGTACGATGCCGTTCTCAATGGCCCAGTTCATGGCATCCACAGCGTAAGGCAGCACGGTGTCACCATCGGTGAACTCCTCCAGCGCTGTAGAGCTGACCTCCGGAGAGCCCAGATAGCGGTACATCAGGACCACCATATCCTGGCGGGTGACGGCCTCGTTGGGACGGAAGCTGCCATCCTCGTGGCCCTTGACTACACCGTTCTCGGCTGCCCAGAGCACGGCGGGCGCAAACCACTCATTGGAGAAAACGTCAGAGAATCTGCTGCTGTATTCCGGAGCCTCTGCGCCGGAGATCTCAAAGAGTACCTTGGCTGCCATGGCACGGGTGGTTTGCTTGTCGGGAGCGAAGATGCCGTGATCCAGACCGTTCAGGATGCCGTAATCCGTGGCCTTGGTAATGGGCTCGTAGTACCAGTAGTCCGGATCAACGTCAATATAGCTGTTGAGCGGAATAATGGTCTCGCTGTTCCAGGGGGCGAGGTTCTCGGTCAGCCATGCATTGCGGACGGAGATGTAGCCTTCAAGGGCTTTGATCTGGCTTGTGAAATGGCCCTCAGAGATGTCCCAGATCAGACCGTTGGCCAGGGCAGAGGGGCGCATCTGCGCCTCGTAGCTGTCCATGGTCAGAAGGATCTCGGAAGTGGATTCCTCAGCCAGAAGGCTGCTCAAAAGCAGGGGGGAGACTTCGTCCAGATAGATATCATGGACGGCCTGACGGAATGCGCCGCTCTGATACAGAGCCTCGGCAAAGCGGCTGTGGATGGTAAAGAAGCCCTCGGGCTTGGAGCAGGGGGCCACAAACTCGCCCCAGGAACGGCCAAAGGACAGGTCATAGTCCCAGATGGGGCCCACCGTAAGGATGTCGCTGTCCGCATCCTTGTAGAAATAGGTAGAGGTGCGGTAGCCATCGGGGTTCTTGGTCAGCTCGTTGATGATATAGCACTCTGCCAGGCTCTCGATGTCCACCACTTCCTCCAGCTTCTGGCCGGTGACAGGGTGTACACCGTTATTATATACGATGTCCTCGATATTCTGGTAGTATTTGGCGATGTATTCCATCTCCTCCTTGCTGCAGAATTCGGGACTCTTGACCACGATGTAGTGATAGCGGGTGGTAGTGATGTAGCAGACCTCTGCCTTGGCACGAATTGCCGTATCCATTTCCAGGAGATAGCCGCCGGAGAGATTTTCGGGATTGGCCATGCCCTCGCAGTAGGTATAGGAGGTGCCTTTCTCGGTAACGCCTACCTTGACCTCCAGCTCCTCCAGATCTACATCGGCATTGGCATCCTCGTTGGCTCCCTCCAGATCCTCAATGTCAACACGGCCGCTGCCGATTTCCACCTTTTCGCAGAGGAGGTATGTGCCCCGGTACTCTCCGTCATAGAAGAGATTGATGGGCTCACACTGGATGCCCGGCTCCATGCCCATGGCAACGGAGAGGTCATATACGATGTTGTTTCTTAAGCCGGTGGGATCGGAGGCATTGGTCAGCAGCACCCAGGTCTTGCTCTTGTTGCTGTCGTCTCCGGTCAGCAGCAGGTCGGTCTTGGTGTCCAGCTTGATCTGGTAGGGCTTTTTCGCTGCCAGCCAGGTGGAGTTGCCTCTGCCCTTGATCTGGGTCAGAGCGCCTGCATAGACCACTTCACCCTCCGGGGTGCAGTAGTACATGGAGCCCTTGGCCTTGTTGGACTTATCGGGGCTGGACTCGACCCAGGTGCGTCCCTTGTTGATGGGATCCTCGCTGACCAAGAACATACTGCCGATGCCGTCAGTAAAAACCAGAGTCAAAGAAAGCTCAGTGATATCACTACCGCTCTGGGCGGTGATGCCCAGCACAGGCCGCTCAGTCTCGGTGCATAGACTCCAGAGGTCAAAGCTCTCGCCGCTCTTGACCACTATGCTGCCCAGGTCGCCGGTCAGGGTGATCTGTGCAGAATCATTCAGCTCAAAGTAAAGAGAAAGTGCCCCGGGATCTGTTGCCGCAGGCAGGAAGAGGTAGTGGATCCCGTCAATCGTCTTCAGATCCGCACGGGAATCCGTGACCTCGGGATCTACCAGCGTATATACGTTCTCAATTTGGATCGGCGCGGCGCTTACGGGCAGCATCAGCCCGAGGACCAGCACCACAGCAAGGAGAAAACCAAAAACTCTTCGCATCATTTTGTAATACCCCTTTCAATGTTTGTTGCTCAGGTACCATGTATTATAGCAGATCGTGCAGGAATTTACAACTATCTAATTATGACCGTTAAGATATTTAAGTTCCTATTGACTTTTTCAGCAAAAAATGAGATAATGAAACAGTCCATATGACATATGGCAAAATAACATAAGGAGAACGATGAAATGAGAAATTCCATGTTCAGGAAGGTAGTTTCCCTGTTCCTCGCTCTGGCAATGCTCGTGGGTGTGCTTCCCGCTGTTTTTGCCGCCGAAGAAAAGGCTGTTACTGCACCTTCCGGCCTCTACGTCATTTCTCAGACTGACTATGCCATCACTGCCGGTGTGACGGAAACTCAGATTCTGCTGAATGACGCCAGCGGTGAGCAGCAGGTGGCTGGCTTTATGACCACCGTTGCTCCCGGCGCAAAGGTCACCTTTAAGGCTTCCTACACCGGCTACTACACCGAGGGCTCCACTGTGGGCAGCCGTGCAGAAGCCGCTGAAAACCTGACCTGGGGCATGGCCAGAACTACTGACCAGGCCAAGGCATACGAAGCAGCCACCGGCGATAAGGTCATCTTCGCCACCAATGGTGACTACTACAATATGCAGACCCTGCAGCCCCTGGGCTACCTTATCATGGAGGGCAATGTGGTTCAGACCGGTAACGGCAATGCCAAGGAGCCCTATTTCGCAGTGCTGCGTGACGGCAGCTACGAGATCCGTGACTACGGCACCGACCATTCCGATGTTGTGGAAGCCATCTCCGGCCCCTTCTATCTGGTTAAGGACGGCGTCAATGTTGCTGACCCCAACAATAAGGATCAGATGCCCCGTAACTCCATCGGCATGAAGGCCGACGGCTCTGTGGTCACCTTCCTGGCTGACGGCAGACAGGCTCCCTATTCTGTCGGTATGAGCCTGTATGATCAGGCCGAGCTGCTGCTGCAGAATGGCTGCGTGGACGCTCTGTACTTAGACGGTGGCGGCTCTGCTACCTATGCCACTGTCCGTGAGGGTACGGAAGAGATGGTCGTCCGCAACTCTCCCTCCGACGGCCCCGAGCGTACCGTTGCTTCCGCTCTGCTGATGGTCTCTACCGCCATCTCCGACGGCAGCTTCGATCACGCTTCCCTCTACCCCAAGAACGAGGTCTATACCCCCGGCAGCTCTGTGCAGTTCACCGCTGTTGGCGTTGATGCCGCAGGCGAGCCTGCTGAGATCCCCGAGGGCCTGACCTGGTCCGTAGCCGCCGAGTGTGGCGATATCACCTCCGACGGCGTGTTCACCGCCAAGGAAGGCTTTGCCGGTGAGGTGGAGGTCAGCCTGATGAAGGGCGCTTCCAACTATGGCACCACCAAGATCACCATCGCTGATATTGACGATCTGTACTTTACCGGCGAATCCATCTCCCTGGACTTTGACGCAGACTCCAACCTGGGTCTGAATGCCAAGTACCTCAAGCGCATCATCCACTACAAGGATGGCGATTTCACCTGGGAGATCAAGTCCACCACCGAAGGTGTAGAGGATGCCGCCGTTGGCACCATGAACGGCAATATCTTCCACTCCGGCAAGTTTGAAGGCACCGTCACCGCTGACGTGACCGTGACTTATACCAAGCTGGACGGCACTACTATCTCTGATGTGATCCATGTGGAGATCGGTAAGATGCCCGTGATCTATCAGGACTTCGAGCCCGATGAGAACGGCCCTCTCACCGCTGCACACTTCCACTGGGGCAAGAACACCTATCACTATGAGGGCAGCCCCTATGGCGACGGCTACTACGGTGAATATCCCACTCTGGATGTCATCACTGCCGGTACCTACTCCGATAGCCCCACCATCACCACCCTGACCGCTCCCTATCAGTTTACCGGTAACTACGACTCCGCAGTTCCCGCTGCTCCCATCTTCCGTGCCAACGGCTACACCTACTACCTGTGGCCCAACAACTCCATCAAGGCTTATAATGCCGGTGCGCTGCGCACCGTCAGCAGAGAAGAGGGCGGCCAGGTTCGTTCCGGCGACTACGCTCTGGAGCTGAACTACGACTATTCCTCCTTCGACAACAGCTCCAACTCCAACTTCTATGTCCGCTACTGCGGCGAGGAGATCCCCGTTGAGGGTTATCCCACTCAGGTTGGTGTTTGGGTCTATGCTCCCGAAGGCACCCCCGCTTATAAGGTCTATGTGGACGTTGCTGTCTGGAATGGCAGCGGCTACTCCACCAAGAATATCCCCCTGCTCAATGCCTCTGAGGGCGATAAGTCCGGCGGCATCAACTGGACCGGTTGGATGTACTGCTACGCCGATCTGACCTCCCTGCACAGCCAGATCTCTGCCGAGCATCCCATGATGATCCGTCAGGGCGAAGGCCTGGTGTGGCTGTCCTACCAGCCTGCCGCAGGCGAAGGCCGCTTCAATGGCACCCTGTATTTCGACGATATGTGCTTCGTCTACGGCACCAACCTGGATGACCTGGTCAACCCCGTCATCGACTCCCTGACCATCAACGGCATGGAGCTGGCTGCTGACGGCTCCACCGTCATCACCGAGGCTGACGTAGAGATCGAGGCCACCTTCTCCGACCCTGAGAGCCAGAACCGCACCGGCGTGGATGCCGCTGCTACCACCATCTTCATCGACGGCAAGAACATTGCCTGCGACGGCGATGATGCCAAGGCTATGACCCGTACCTCTCTGGGCAACGGCCACCACACCGTTACCGTTACCATCTCCGATGGTGATGGCAACAGCGTTTCCATGACCCGTGAATTCGATATCGCTGTAGAGGGCGCAGAGAATGCCTATGTCACCTTCGGTGGCGATGGCGTTGTCACCCTGGGCGGTGTTTACGTCATGGATCTGACCGTAGAGGGCACCGTCAGCGAGATCGAAATGACTGTCGTTGACATCAATACCGACTTCGGTACTCCCACCACCGGCGCAGGCGGCAGTGTCTACGGCGCTCCTGTCATCACCTTCGCAGAGGGTGTCACCGGCGAGTATGAGTTCCT
>JAFQCY010000165.1 GCA_017399355.1 Oscillospiraceae bacterium | reverse complement strand
TGCTTCTTGGCCCGGACGGTACTTCTTGGCCCGGACGGTACTTCTTGGCCCGGACGGTACTTCTTGGCCCGGACGGAGCTTCCCGGTCAGGACGGAGCTTCCCGGTTAGGACGGAGCTTCCCGGTCGGGACGGAGCATCCCGGTCGGGACGGATCTTCCCGGTCGGGACAGAGCTTCGTGGCCCGGATGGTGCTTCCCGGTCAGGACGGTGCCCCTTGGTCTGGACAGAGCTTCCCGGTCGGGACAAAGCGCCTCAATCTGGACGGTGCTTTTCCCGTTCCAGCCAGATCAGCAGCACGGCGATATCCGCCGGGCTGACTCCGGAGATGCGCCCGGCCTGGCCGATGGAATGGGGACGGATCTGATCCAGCTTCTGCCGGGCCTCCAGCCGCAGGCCGGAGATGCTGTGGTAATCCATGTCCTCGGGGAGCAGACGGCTCTCCTCCCTGGCAAAGTCCTCGATCTGCTTTTCCTGGCGGTGGAGGTAGCCCTCGTATTTCACCCGGATCTGCACCTGCTGCTTTACGGCATCGGGCAGCTCCTGCCTGCCCCGGTCAAAGGGGGCCAGCATCTCGTAGTCCAGCTCCGGGCGGCGCAGCAGGTCGGAGAGCCTTGCGGCGCTGACCACGGGGGAGGAGCCTCTCTCTTGCAGGAAGGCATTGAGCTCTTCGGTGGCCGGGGTGCCGGTGGCATCCAGGCGGCGCAGCTCCCGGCGCACCAGCTCGTATTTTTCCTCCACAGCCTGTAACTGCTCGTCCGAGATCAGGCCGATGCGGTGGCCAATGGGGCTCAGCCGCTCATCGGCATTGTCCTGGCGGTGCAGCAGCCGGTATTCGCTGCGGGAGGTCATCATGCGGTAGGGCTCTTCTGTGCCCTTGGTCACCAGATCGTCGATCAGCGTGCCGATGTAGCCATCGGAGCGCTTCAGGATCAGGGGCTCTCTGCCCAGAAGCTTCAGGGCGGCATTCACCCCTGCCACAAAGCCCTGTACAGCGGCCTCCTCATAGCCCGAGGAGCCGTTAAACTGCCCGGCGCCGTAGAGCCCGGGGAGCTTTTTGCACTCCAGGGTGGCATACAGCTCTGTGGGATCGATGCAGTCATACTCGATGGCATAGGCCGGGCGCAGCATCTCTGCCTGCTCCAGACCCTTCACCGTGTGCAGCATCTTGAGCTGCACATCCTCCGGCAGGCTGGAGGAGAAGCCCTGCAGATACATCTCGTTGGTGTTCAGCCCGCAGGGCTCTAAAAAGAGCTGGTGCCGGGGCTTATCCGCAAAGCGCTCCACCTTGGTCTCGATGCTGGGGCAGTAGCGAGGGCCGATGCCGGTGATGGAGCCATCGTAAAGGGGGCTGCGGTGCAGATTCTCCCGGATGATCCGGTGGGTCTCCTCGTTGGTATAGGTCAGGTAGCAGACCGCCTGATTTTTGGGCATTTCCTCCGTGGAGAAGGAGAAGCCCTCGGTCTCCTCGTCCCCGGCCTGCAGCTCCATTTTGGAGAAATCCACGCTGCGGGCATTGATCCGGGGCGGTGTGCCGGTCTTGAAGCGGCGCAGAGAGAGGCCCAGGGCCCGGAGATGATCCGAAAGCTCCGTGGCGGCATGCATCCCATCGGGGCCGGAGGAGATGCTGCTCTCTCCGGTGATGCAGCGGCTGTCCAGATAAGTACCGGCGGCGATGACACAGGCCCGGACCTCATAAATGGCGCCCAGCTGGGTCACCACGGCGCTGACCTTGCCCTCCTCCGTGAGGATCTGGGTCACGGTGGCCTGCTTCAGATCCAGATTGGGCTCTTGCTCCAGCAGCAGCTTCATATGCTCCTGGTACTTCCGGCGGTCAGCCTGGGCACGCAGGGAGTGAACCGCAGGCCCCTTGCCCCGGTTGAGCATCCGGTACTGGATGCAGCAGGCATCGGCAGCCTTGCCCATCTCGCCGCCCAGAGCGTCCAGCTCCCGAACCAGGTGCCCCTTGCCCGTGCCGCCGATGGCGGGGTTGCAGGGCATATTGCCCACGGCATCCAAGTTGATGGTGAAGATCACGGTCTTGAGCCCCAGACGGGCGCAGGCCAGGGCAGCTTCGATCCCGGCATGACCTGCGCCGATGACGGCAACCTCATAGCTTCCTGCAAGATATCTCATAGGAACTCCTTAAAACGATGAAAATTTACAGCGGCTGCTGCTTGATCTTGGAAAAACGGCGGGGGAACCGTGGCGGTGTGGGCTTTACCTTTCGGATCACCGGCACATAGCGCTCTGCGCCGTCCACGGTGTAGGTATAGACCCGCTCCAGCTTGCCGCCCAGAAGAGCGATGGCGGTCTTTGCCTCCTCTAACTCCCGGGTGGTGGCGGCGCCCTTCATGGCCAAAAACAGGCCGCCCACCTTCACAAAGGGCAGGCACAGCTCTGCCAGAATATTCAGCCTGGCCACAGCCCGGGAGGTGGCAACGTCAAATTCCTCCCGATGGCCGTATTCCTCGGCCCGGGCAGCTACGCACTCCGCCTCTACCCCCATGGACTCCAGAGTCTGCCGAAGCCAGTTCACCCGTTTCTGCAGGCTGTCCAGCAGGGTCAGGCGGATGCTGCTTTCGCCCAACTTCAGGGGCACACCGGGGAACCCGGCGCCGCAGCCCACGTCAATGAGGCGCTTTCCCTTCAGGTCGGCGCAGTTCAAAAGGGCCAGGCAGTCGGCAAAATGCAGCTTCGCCACGGCCTCCGGCTCTGTGATGGCGGTGAGGTTCATGACCTGATTTTTCTCCACCAGGGCTGCGCCGAAGGTGCTGAACTGCTCCAGCTGTTCCTCCGTAAGCGGGATGCCCAGCCGGGCGGCCTCTGTCCTCAGATGATCCTTCATGGGGTGTTCTTCCTTTCTATTTTCCCACGCAGAAGCGTGCAAAAATGCGGTCGGTAATGTCCTCCCGGACGGTGCGGCCGATGACCTCGCCCAGGGCCTCCATGGCGCATTCCACATCGGTCAAAAGGGCATCGGGGGTGAGTCCGGCATTGCGCCGGGCTCTGGCAATGGCCTCCCCGGCCCGGCACAGAGCGCCGAACTGCCTGGGATTGGTCAGGATCGAGCCGTCGATCCGGGGGCCGCCGCCAAATCTCTCCTCTACAAAGGCCCGCAGCCGCTCCAGACCCTCCCCGGTTTTGGCAGACACGGAGAACACGGTCTCAAAGGGCAGCTCCTCCGGCCTTACATAAGAGCCTTGGTCGCACTTATTGATCAGGGCAATGGCACAGGCAGCGCCCTTGGCCGCCTCCATGGCCAAACGATCCTCCGCACCCAGGGCCTCGCTTCCGTCGCAGACGAAGATGGCCAGCTCTGCCTCCCCGGCAGCCTGACGGGAGCGCTCCACCCCCAGGGCCTCAATGGGATCCTCGGCATTTCGCATACCGGCGGTATCCGTCAGCCGCAGCAGCACCTTGCCCAGGCGCAGAGTCTCCTCCACGGTGTCCCGGGTGGTACCGGCGATCTCCGTGACGATGACCCGGTCATAGCCTGCCAGGGCATTGAGCAGGGAGGACTTGCCCACATTGGGCTTACCCAAAAGCACCGCTTTTACCCCCTGCTTCAGAAAGCGCCCCTGCTCATAGGTGGCAAGGAGGGCCTTCAGAGCCCGGTCGCTGCGCTCCAGGGTCTCCTCCAGCTCCTGCAGCTCAAAGTCTGCAATGTCCTCATCGGGATAGTCCAGCACGGCGTGGAAATGGCTGCAGAGGTCGGTCATGTCCTCATAAATAGGCTCGATCCGCTGCAGCAGGGCCCCGCCCAGCTGCCCTGCGGCATTGGCGGCGGCCTCGGCGGTCTGGGCATCGATCAGGTCGATGACCGCCTCTGCCTGGGTCAGATCCAGCTGCCCGTTTAAAAAGGCCCGTTTGGTAAATTCCCCGGGGCCTGCCTGCCTTGCCCCGGCCTGAAGCAGCGCCTCCAGAGCGGAGGCCAGCATGGCAGGGGAGCCGTGGCACTGCAGCTCCACGGTGTCCTCACCGGTGTAGCTGTGGGGGGCGGGGCAGTAGACCACCATGGCCTGGTCGATGATCCGGCCAAAGCGGTCATAGACCTTGCCCAGATACAGCATCCGGGGCTTCAAGTGGGCAATGGGCTTGCCGCAGTCGGGTACAAAGACCCGGTCTGCCACCTCGCTGCAGCCCTGGCCCGAGAGCCGCAGAATGCCGATGGCGCAGGGGATCTTCCCTGTGGCAACGGCAGCAATTACATCACGCATGGTTATTTACTCCAGTTCCTCGGCAAAGAAGTCAGCTAACTCAGCCATACGGCCTGCCCGGAAGGGGGAGTCCATACCGGCCTCCTCTACCAGCGCCAGGATGGTGTTGTTGGCAGAGCGCTCCAGGAGGGCATAGTAGCTTTCCAGACCGCTGCCGTTTTCCAGCTCGTTCTGGTAGATCTGCAGGGCAACGTCATTGGAGATGCAGTAGCTGATCACATAGCAGGGGGCGATGAAGAAGTGCTGGATATCGATCCAGCCGGGGGCAAGGATATCCTCCATGCCGAACATCCCCATGCCGAATTTCTCGTTGCATTCATAGAAAAGCTCATTGATCTTTTCTGCAGTCAGTTCTTCTGCAGGGATCTCATAGACCTTCTGCTCAAATTCCGCATAGCAGCCCTGGCCCAGGAAGGTCAAAATGGCATCGCCCAGCTTGGAATCCGTCAGGCTGCGCTTATCCCAGACAGAGAGATCCATCTGGTCGATGGACAGGTACTCCAGGCCCTGGGAGAAGATCTCGGCGCAGTCGATGGAGGAGGTATAGCCGCAGTTGACGTAGTTATCCACAAAATGGCCGAACTCATGGACGGCGGTGAGGCAGTCGGAGATATCGCCCGTGGGGGAGACGTACATATAGGGCATACCGTAGGAGTAGAGGTAGGTCACATAGGAGCCGGGCATCTTGCTGGGGGACTGGGAGATATCGTAGAGCCCGTAGGCCTCCATATAGTCGTAGCTGGTGGCGATCTCGCCGCCGAAGCGGTAGGCTACGGTCTCCAGGTTCTCCATGACCGCATCGGTATCCATCTCCTGGCTGTAGTCGGCATAGATGGCGGTATAGTACAGGTCGGAAAGCTCCGTGGCAATGTCATCGGTGTACTCTGCCACCTGCTCGGGGCTGTAGTCCCGGTCGTAGTCATGGGCATAGGAGAAGTGGGCATAGCTCTCGTAGCCCAGCTCCGCAGCGATCTCCTGGCGCACGCCGATCATCTGAATATAGATCTCGGCGCAGAGGGGGTTATACTTCTCGTAATAGAGCCTGTAGATCTCCAGGTAGGAGCTATAGTCCAGATAGGGGTCGCTGAGGAGCTCGTCCACCAGCTGCTCCTCTCCCTCCCAGGTGATGGTCATCTCGTTCTGCAGGGCCATGTACTCATTCTGCAGAGCGGAATCCTGCTGCATCAGCTCCACCACACGGTCGTTGGAGTAGATCTGGTTCTCATCGTAGTAGTCAAAGAAGTCCTCGCCGAAGTATTCCTCCTCCAGCTCCTCCCGCAGGGGGCTTGCGCCCATGGTGAGGTAGCAGTTCTCCTCGGCCTGGGCGATCAGGGGGCTCTGCTCGTCGCACCAGGTGTTCTCTGCGTCATAGAAGCTGTCGTTGAGATCCAGGGTATAGCGGATGTAGGCATAGGTGCTCATGGTGTGGAACCAGGTGTAATCCTCGTATACCGCATCAAAGGTATCCAGGATGTCCTCCGTCTCCTCTCCGTCCTTGACCATCTTCTCGATCCCGGCAAAGGCATCGATAATGGCCTGGGCATCGGGGCGCTCATAGACGATCTCCGCAAAGGGGAGCTCCTCCATGGGGGCGATCTCATAGCGCTCATACTCCCAATAGGGGATATGGTCGTGCTCCTGGACATCGGGCTTTTCCGTAGACTCCGGCTCTGCATCGGGCTCGGTGCCGTTGGTGGGGACTTCCTCGGTCTCCTGTTCCTCGGTCTCCTGTTCCTCGGTCAGGTCGTCCCAGTCCATGATGCTCTCCGGTGCCAGAACGCCCATGTCGGACATCACGCTGCCCAGGGCGATGAGGGAGCAGCCCTGCAGCAGCAGGGAAAGGCACAGAATCAGTGCCACAAATACGGCGATCAGCTTTCTCTTTTTCATTTGATCCTTCCTTTCATATCCGGTTCTTCCAAAATCCTCTGGGCGGTTTGGATCAGCTGGGGGTGATTGATCCGGTTACCGGCCGCCACGGAGCAGGGGGTGGTCAGCCGCAGCTCAGAGCCGTCCAGGGCGGTGACGATCCCGCCTGCCTCGGTGACGATCAGGCTGCCTGCGGCATAGTCCCAGGGCTGCAGACAGGTCTCAAAGAACACATCGCCTCCGCCGCAGGCCACATAGCAAAGATCCAGGGCCGCAGAGCCGCCCCGGCGGAAATCCAGGGTGATGGGGAAAAGCTCCTCCACCATCCGCACCGTGGCGGGGATGGTATCCCGGTAGTAGATGGCGCTGCCGAAGAGCACCAGGGACTCCGTCAGCCCTACCTCCTGCATCCTCAGGGGCTTGCCGTTCAGGTAAGCGCCCCGGCCCCGTCCGGCGGTAAAAAGCTCGTCATAGTAGGGATTATATACGGCGGCGCTCTCCATCTGCCCCTTGACATACAGGCCCACGGAGATGCAGCTATGGTGCAGCCCCCGGACAAAATTGGTGGTGCCGTCAATGGGGTCTACGATGAAGAAGCCCTCTTTGCCCAGGATATCATGCTGCTGCTCCTCCTCACCGAAGAAGCCGTAGCCGGGGAATTCCTCTGCCAGCCTGCGCCGCAGCAGCTCCTGCACCTTGGTGTCGTACTCTGTGACCAGATCCCGGGGAGAGCCCTTCTGGGCCACGGAATCGGCTATATTTTTTGCCCGGAGAACCAGCTGCCCCGCCTCCCTGGCGATGGCGCCGATGCGCTGTTCCATGATCTGCACCTCCTGATAGTTGTTCAGCTTATAGTATAGCATATTTTTCGCCGCTTGCACAGCATTATTTCGCCAAAGGGCGAAAAACAGCGAAAGCGTTACAAAAACTGTGAAAAAGGTAGAAAAATTTGTAACCGTGAAAAAGCCTGTCGAAGTTTACCGTAAGAATGTTCCGCTTCCTTGTGTATAAACCTGTAAATTTGTTGATAACTCTATGGATTACCCCCCAAAACCCGGTGCTTTTATGACGATTATGTTAACAAAATGTTACGCCAAAGCAGGTTTCCGCTTTTTTACCCTTTTGTGAAAATGCCGAAACCTTTTTGTATTTTTTGCGGAAATTTCCCAAGTCCGTATAGCATTTTACCCCCGGGATGTGCTATAATAGAGTACCTATTGCTGAAAATAGGCCCATTATACGAATCAGGAGAGCGACCTATGCCGGAACTGCTTTGTCCCGCCGGTTCTACCGATGCCCTGCGTGCCGCAGTGTGCAACGGTGCCGATGCGGTTTATCTGGGTGTCCAGGATTTTAATGCCCGTCACGGCGCCCGTAATTTCACAATGGAAGAGCTCCCCGAGGTGCTGCGCTATTGCCATGCCCGCTCGGTCAAGGTCTATCTCACCTTAAACACCCTGGTCTCCGACCGGGAGATGGATGCCGCCGCCCGTGTGATCGCCGGGGCTGCCGCCGCCGGTGTGGATGCCTTTATTGTCCAGGATCTGGGCATGGTGTCCCTCTGCCGCCAGGTTGCCCCTACGGTTCCCATCCATGCCTCCACCCAGATGAGCATCCACTCCTTAGAGGGTGTCCGCCAGGCCGCCCAGCTGGGTATCACCCGTGCTGTGCTGGCCAGAGAGCTTTCCGGGGAGGATATGGCCTATATCCTGCGCAACAGCCCCATTGAGATCGAGGTCTTTGTCCACGGGGCCTTCTGTATGTGCTACTCCGGCCAGTGCTATATGTCCGCCCTCATCGGCCGCCGCAGCGGCAACCGCGGCCAGTGCGCCCAGCCCTGCCGCCTGCCCTATGGCTACGACCGCTTTGAGGAGAAGTATCCCCTGAGCCTGAAGGATAACTGCCTGATCCGCCAGCTCCGGGAGCTGACGAGCCTGGGCGTGGCCAGCCTGAAGATCGAGGGCCGCATGAAGCGGCCGGAATATGTGGCCGTGGTGACGGATATCTACCGCCGTGCCCTGGACGAGGGCATGGTCACCCCCGAGGCCCTGCAGATGCTGGAGGCGGTGTTCTCCCGTCAGGGCTTTACCCAGGATTATTACTACCATAAGACCGGGCCCCAGATGTTCGGCACCCGTCTGAAGGACGGGGAGAACAAGACCATTCTCCAGGCGGCCCGTGCCTCCTATGAGAATGTGGAGGCCCAGCGTGTGCCGGTGGATTTTTATGCCATCGTCTCGGCAGGGCAGCCGGTGCAGCTGGCGGCCCAGGACGACCTGGGCAATGTGTGCAAGACCGTGGGCGAGCTGCCCGAGGCCGCCCGTACCCGGGAGCTGAGCCAGGAGGAGCTGCAGGAGCGCCTGCGCAAGACCGGCGGCACGCCCTTCTACTGCCGCTCCGTCCGCTGCGTGCTGGATCGCAACCTCAGCCTTCCCGCTGCGGAGATCAACCGCCTGCGCCGTGAGGTGCTGACCCAGCTGCTGGCCCTCCGAGGCAGAACCGGGGAGGTGGAGACCCACCGTCCCGAAGCCCCCCAGAAGTTTAGCGGCAGCCGCAAGCCTCCGGTGCTCACCGTCAGCATCACCCGTACCGAGCAGATCACCCCCCGTCTGCGGAAGCTGAAGCCTGCCCTTTTGTATGTGCCCATCCATCTGATCATGGAGGAGCCCAATTTCTATGCTGCCCTGGCCCGGGAGCAGGCTCTGGCCGCCGTGCTGCCCAGAGTCCTCCGGGATCACGAGACCCCTGCCCTCCTGGCCCAGCTGCTGCGGCTCAGGCCCATGGGCATCACCCGTGTGCTGGTGGGCAATTTGGGCCAGGTGGAGCTCTGCCGTGCCCGTGACTTAGAGGTCAGCGGTGACTTCGGCATGAATGTGTTTAACTCCCGCTCCATGGCCATGCAGAAGAAGCTGGGCTTTGCCAGCGCCACGGTCTCCTTTGAGATGACCCTGCCCCAGATCCGTGACCTGTCCAAGCCGCTGCCTGCGGAGATGATCGTCTATGGGCGGCTGCCCCTGATGATCACGGAGAACTGCCTCATGAAAAACCGCAGCGGCATCTGCTCCTGCCAGACGGATACCACCCGTCTGATTGACCGTATCGGGGAGGAATTCCCCATTATCAAGGACGGCAATACCTGCCGCAGCGTGATCCTCAATGGCAAAAAGCTCTACCTTCTGGATAAGAAGGATGAGCTGCGCAAGCTGGGGCTCTGGGCACTGCGCCTGTCCTTTACCACAGAGAACCCTGCTGAGATCGACGGCATTCTGGCCCAATGGCAGTCCGGTGGGCAGTTTGAGCCCGGCTCCGGCACCAGAGGCCTGTACCTCCGTGGGGTAGAATAAGGAGAAGCTATGAATATCATTCTTGCCTCTGCCTCTCCCCGAAGACGGGAGCTTTTAGAGCGCATGGGGCTCTCTTTCACCGTCCGTACCGCCGACCATGACGAGACCATGGACGTAACCGCCGATCCCGAGCTGGAGGTCCGCCGGGTCAGCCAACTGAAGGCGCAGGCGGTGGAGCAGCTCTGCGAAAAAGAGGATCTCATTATCGCTGCCGATACCATCGTGGTCTGCCAGGGAGAGATCCTGGGCAAGCCTGTCGATGAAGAAGATGCCTACCGGATGCTCCGCCTCCTCTCCGGCCGGGAGCATCGGGTCATTACGGGCCTGTGTGTCCTGAAGGACGGGGTGGCCCACTGCCACAGCGAGGTGACCCACCTGCGCTTTGTGGAGCTGACGGATCGGCAGATCCGTGCCTATATCGCCACCGGCGAACCCATGGATAAGGCCGGTGCCTACGGCATCCAGGGCAGAGCCTCGGTCTTTGTCCCCGGTATCCGTGGGGATTATTATAACGTAATGGGTCTGCCCGTCTGCGCCCTGGCGCAGATCCTGGAGACCTGCGGCGTGATTCTGCCTGTACAGTAATGGGGTGATCCTTTGAAGAAACAATTCAGTACCCGGGTCAAGGCCATCGTGGTCATTGCCCTTGTCCTTGCCATTGTCATCTCCATCGTCTCCTCCCTCTTCGGCGCAACCTGGCCGGAGAAGGCGGTGCAGGCGGTGCTGACGCCCATCCGCAGCGGTGTCAGCTCCATTGTCCGCCAGGTGGAGCGGTATTATAACTATATCTTCGGCTACGAGGCTCTGGAGGCCGAGAACAAGTACCTCAAGGAGCGCATCGCCCAGATCGAGGATAATATCCGCCAGAATGATGCCCTGGAGCGTGAGAACCGCCGCCTGCAGGAGCTGCTGGATCTGAAGGAGCGGAATATCGACTACGAGCTCTGCTCTGCCTATATCGTGGCCTGGGAGTCCTCCAGCTGGAAGAGCAGCTTCACCATTGCCAAGGGCAGCTCCGACGGCCTGGCCGAGGGCATGGTGGCGGTGACGGAGTATGGCCAGGTGGTGGGTGTCATCCAGGAGGTGGGCCCCAACTGGGCCAGCATCACCACAGTGCTGGATGCCTCCCTGAAGATCGGTGCCAGCATCTCCTCCTCCGGCCACACCGGCACGGTGCAGGGCGCTTACACCACGGATCAAATGGGCAAGCTCCGCATGAACTACCTGCCCAGCGATGCCGTCCTGCGCAATAATGACCAGGTGGTCACCACCGGCTCTGCCGTCTACCCCAAGGATCTGATCCTGGGCTACATCGAAGATGCCGGCATCGATGAGACCGGTGTCTCCAAATACGCCATTCTCACCCCCGCTGTGGATTTCAATACCCTGGAGCAGGTCTTTATTCTCACCCAGTTCCAGGCAGACTAAGAGAGGAGCAGGCACCCTATGCTGGATAAACTTTATATCACCCCCAAGCAGTGGATGCACATCCTGCGCTGGTGCCTGTACAGCCTGCTGTTCCTGGCGGCCATGATGCTGCAGACGGTGGTCTTCGGCAACCGCACCCTGCTGGGGGCGCACCCCAATTTTGTCCCTGTGGTCATCGTCTGTGTCTGCCTCCGGGAGGGGCCGGAGCGGGGCGGTCTCTTTGCCCTGATCTGCTCTTTGGTCTGGTGCCTCTCCGGCATCGACTATGGCACGGTGAGCCTGGCGGTGCTGACGGTGCTGCCGGTTCTGTGCGCCGTGCTCACCCGTACCTTCGTGACCAACCGCTATTTCTTCAGCCTGCTGGTCTGCCTGGCCACCCTCTTTGCAGAGCAGGGTGTCATCTTCTTCCTGCGCTGGTTCTTCGGAGATCTGGAGCTCTCCCGTTTCCTGACGGATCTGCTGCCCTGTGTGCTGGTCTCCACCCTGAGCCATCCCCTGATATACCCGATCGTAAAACGTGTGGAAAAAATCGGAGATTCTTATGAGCCAATTTAAACTATCTTCCCGAGCGGTCTCCTTTCTCCTGCTGATCGCTGTGATCCTGGGCATTTTTACCGTCCGCCTCTACCAGCTGCAGGTCACCGAGGCTGTGGATCACAGCCAGAAGGTGCAGGACTCCATCACCTATCAGACCCGTATCACCGCCGCCCGTGGCGAGATCCTGGACCGGGATGGTACGGTGCTGGTGGGTAACCGTGCAGCCTTTAATATCATCCTGATCAAGGACGTGGTCTACAGCGCCGATGATACCAACGGCAAGCTCCGCACCTTGATCAACCTCTGCGATCAGCTGGGCCTGGAGTTCAATGACCACCTGCCCATCACCAAGCAGAAGCCCTATGAGTACGATTTCGACTCCTATACCTCCACCTATAACGGCTACTTCAAGGACTTCCTCTACCAGAGGGACTGGGACGGAGATATCTCCGCCGCCCAGTTTATCAGCCGTATGCGGGATCGCTATAATATCCCTGCCGACTGGACGGAGGAGGAGGCCCGGGATCTGATCTCCATCCGCTACGAGCTGGATCTCCGTGGCTTCACCATTCTGCCCTCCTACGAGCTGCTCAATGACGTAGAGGCCGCCTCCCTGGCCTCCATTACGGAGCTGGGCATCCCCGGCCTGGCGGTGGTGGCCACCACCGTCCGTGAGTATTATACCGATTGCGCCGCCCATATCCTGGGCTATATCGGCGATATGGATGCCGAGCAGTACGAGTATTATAAGGAGTTCGGCTATGAGATGGATGCCAAGGTGGGCCAGAGCGGCCTGGAGGCCGCCTTTGAGACGGAGCTCCACGCCACCGACGGTCTGAAATCCACCACCATCGCCATGGATGGCACGGTGCTGTCCGAAAAGTGGATCATCGAGCCCAAATCCGGCAACAATGTGGAGCTGACCATCGACCTGGATCTCCAGGCCTTAGGCGAGGATGCCCTGGAGGCCACCATCCTGGATCTCCGGGAAAACGGCCTCAACGGCAAGGACCTTGCCAAGGATGCCGAGGGCGGCGCACTGGTTGCCATGGATGTGAAGACCGGCGAAATTCTGGTCTGCGCCAGCTATCCCACCTATGACCTGAGCCGCTTCTTTGAGGACTACAATATCACCAAGGAGCAGCCCTATAATCCCTTCTTTAACCGGGCGCTCATGGCGGAATATCCTCCCGGCTCTGT
>JAFQCY010000164.1 GCA_017399355.1 Oscillospiraceae bacterium | reverse complement strand
TTCAACACCGAAAAAAAGATTAACCACTACCTTAAGAAGCTAAAAAACTTGGGCTGGCAGCTCCCGATTGCTGCTCCTGCCTGAGAAAAAAACCTCGTTCTGGTCATGATAGGGGATCTTTGCGCTTTTTTTCGCCTCTCTTCCTATTTTCATAACAATGACATGGCTTTTCGGTAGCCTATACTTCTATCGAAAAGGTGGATTCAGACGGAAGCAAACAGTTCGATAAACAGAAATTTACCGAACAGTTTGCCTGCACCAAAGCCCCCCTTGTTAAAGGCGATTCGGGGGGATTCGTGCAGGCAGTACGAATTCGCCGAAAATCTTGCAGAATAACGATGTTGCGGCGTGCGGAATCCCTCCGAGTCGCCTTTTCAAGGCGACCCACCTCCGCACAAGGCATAAGTTCGACCAACCAAATTGAAAATTTGGGGTCTCACTTACCTTTGACAAGGGAGGCATTGGGTGCCTTCGGCAGTTCGATAAACATCTACTTGACGGTAGTGCCAACAGCAACCCCCTGTATCCCCCTTCAAAGGGGGAAGTCGTTGATTGATGGTGCTTACAACAGACCGACAAACATCGATTTGACTCTTTTTAAATCCAGCGGCATAGAAAAACGATTTATGCTGAGTTGACAGTAATCTATTATGGTAAACTCAGTAGATGAAACGAATTGGATTATTTGTTCAACGAATTGGATTATTTGTTCAGAGATCAGCGATCCGGCTATGGCAGGACTTCTCTTTGCCGGTGCAGGAAAGAGCCCGACAATCCTCTGCCTGCGAGCAGAGCCTACTGGCTTTTTGGCCTATTGGGGGAAGCTTTTTGGCCTATTGGGGGAGGCTTTTTGGCTTATTGGGGGAGGCTTTTTGGCCTATTGGGGGAGGCTTTTTGGTCTATTTGGGGAAAACGGGCTTGACAAAAGCAGCCCTGCGTGCTATAGTCTTTTGCGACATTCGTGTCGCAAAAGAAAAAAGGAGAAAAATCAGAATGGTTGTTTCCCTGAACAAAAAATGGAAGGAATTCCTCTATGGATTCTGTTTTTTCGGCCCCAACCTGCTCTTTGTGCTGCTGGGCGCCTATTTTACCGATGCGGTGAACCCCGCCGGCCTTACGGCCAACCTGGGCAGCTGGAGCATCACCGGCTACAGTCTGATCATGCCCTCCCTCTTCGGCGTGATGTGGATGGTGGCCAAGGTCTTTGACGGCCTGGTGGATATCCCCCTGGCCAGCCTGACGGATAACCTGCGTACCCGCTGGGGTCGCCGCCGCCCCGTGATGCTGGCAGCTCTGATCCCCATGATCGCAAGCTACATCCTGGTCTGGACGCCCCTGGAATTCCGGGCCAACTCCCTGGCCAATACCCTCTGGATCGGCGCCATGCTGCTGCTGTTCTTCACCTCTTACACCCTCTCCATCATCACCTTCTACGGCAGCCTATCCTCCGTCTGCAAGGACGAGGAGCAGCGTATGCGTGTGGGCAGCTACAAGTCCTTCTTCGAGACCATTGCCTACTGCATCACCTATGCCCTGATCCCCATTTTCATCGGCAAGGGCATAAACATCCGTGACCTGATCCTCTATGCCTCCCCCCTGCTTCTGACCATGCTGATCCCCATCTTCCTCATTAAGGAAGGCGAGAAGTACGGCGAGGGCAAGGACTACCTGCCCGAGGCCAAGGTCCCTCTGAAGACCAGCCTGCGCCTGACCCTGGGCAACCGCCAGTTCCTCTGCTGGCTGATCCCCAATTGCTGCGCCTTCTTTGGCCTGCAGATGTTCCTCTCCGCCCAGAATACCCTGATCTCCGGCGTGATGAACATCGATGCCTCTCTGGGCGCTGTGATGAATACCTGCGCCTTTGCCCCCGTGCCTCTGATGCTCTTCTTCTACTATCGCCTGATCAAGAAAAAGGGTGTCCGCTTCAGCTATCAGGTCTGCCTGCTGTGCTTTGCCGTGGCCATTTTGAATTTCTGCGTGGGCAGCGAGTATTTCTTCCCCCATTCCATCACCCCCCGGATCATCATCGGCTGCACCGGCAGCTTCATCGGCAGCTTTGCCATCGGCGCTTTCTTCTGCACCCCCTATATCATCCCCTCTCAGATCGCCGCCATGGAGATGGAGATCACCGGCAAGGATCACACCGGTATGTACTATGCGGTGCAGTCCCTCAGCGCAGCCTGCGTGTCTGCGGTGTCCACCGGCCTGGTCTATGAGTATATCAAGAATATCCAGCGCCCAAAGATCATCGACGGCGTTGCCGTAGCCGGGGAGACCTGGAAGGTGGGTGTGTCTGTGGTGCCCCTGATCGTGGCAGCGGTCTGCATCATCGGCTTCTTCGCCTGCTTCGCCATGCCCAGGCGCTTCACCAGGGAAAGCGTGCAGAAAGCCCTTGAAAAGGTGAAAAAACCGTGATATACTCTCTTTGAGGTGAGGAAATGAGCAGCAAAGGTGACCGCTCCCGAGAGAGCATTCTACATACCGCCCGTGGGCTTTTTGCGGCCAAGGGCTTTTCCGCCGTGACCATGCAGGAGATCTGCAACGGCACCGGCCTGTCCCGGGGCGGCCTCTACCGGCACTATGCCTCCACCGAGGAGATCTTCGCTGCCCTCATTGCCCGGGAGCAGCAGCTGGCCCTGGAGTCCCTGGAGAAGGCCACCGCTGCCGGAGTCAAGCCCCTGCAGATCCTGGGTGCTTTCCTCCGGAGCCGGGTGGAGCAGCTGCTGGACCCCGCCTATTCCATCGACCGTGCCACGGCGGAATTTGCCGCCGTCAGCCCCCGGGGCAAGGCCATCCTGGTCAAGCGTGCCACGGACTCCGTGGAGATCCTGGCCCGGATGCTGCGCATGGGCATCGAGAGCGGGGAGCTGCGCTGCAGCGACCCCGAGACCACCGCCCTGCAGATCCTCTGGTTTTTAGAGGGCATGGGCCGGCACAATGCCCTGATCCCCCTGGGCCGGGAGCAGGCTCTGGCCCAGCTCCATACTGCCCTGAAGCCCCTGCTGGCTACCACAAAGGAATAACGCCCAAGGCGGCGCACCCCGGTGCGCCGCCTTCAGACTGTCAAAAAAAACCGTGACATTGTCATGAAAGCGGAAAACTGCAGGTAATTCGAGCAGAAGAAGGAACTTCCATTTTACAACTGTCATTGCGAGGAAGGGCAAAGCCCTGACGTGGCAATCCGCTTCCCCCCCGGCAGTTCCGATCATTTGAGGTAGTGCCAAAAGGAGGACGGATTGCCACACCAGTCTGCGGACTGGTTCGCAATGACATCCTTGGTATGGCAGTTCCGATCATCCGGGGCAGTACCAAAAGGAGAACGGATTGCCACACCGGTGACAT
>JAFQCY010000163.1 GCA_017399355.1 Oscillospiraceae bacterium | reverse complement strand
TGTTGACAGCGCTGATAATGTTGTACAGAGCGTCCCGCTCATAGACAGCATCATTGGCATGCGCATTGTCCTCTGATGCCACATTCATGAAGGTCTGCATCAGCCCGGACAGATCCATGGTAGAGTCTTCCAGTGTCAGGGGATAAGCAGAAAGCGTGCTTTCCTGCACAGAGTTGATATAGAGGGTCATACCCTGGGAAACCGCAAGGATCAGCGCAATACCGATAATACCGATAGAACCGGCAAAAGCCGTCAGGGTCGTGCGTCCCTTCTTGGTAAACAGGTTTTTCAGGGACAGCATAAAGGAGGTACCGAAGGACATAGAGGGCTTCCTTGTCTTCTTTTTCTTGCCCTCCTTCTTCTGCTGTGCGTAAGCCTCCTGCTCCGTAGCAATTTCCTCCTCCGTCAAAGGCTGAGAGTCATCGGTGATCAGGCCGTCCAGCATACGGATGGTACGGGAGGCATAACGCTCTGCCAGATCAGGATTATGGGTCACCATGATCACCAGGCGATCCTGTGAAACTTTCTTTAAGATCTCCATGACCTGCACACTGGTCTCTGTGTCCAAGGCACCGGTGGGCTCGTCGGCCAGGACGATATCCGGATCATTCACCAGCGCACGGGCAATTGCCACACGCTGCATCTGACCGCCGGACATTTCGTTGGGCTTCTTTTTCAGCTGATCTCCAAGGCCTACCTCCTCCAGTACCTTTTTGGCTCTGGCACGGCGCTCCGATTTGGACACGCCGGAGAGTGTCAGCGCCAGCTCAACATTCTGCAGCACGGATTGATGGGGGATCAGATTATAGCTTTGGAATACAAAGCCGATGGAATGATTTCGGTACGCATCCCAATCACGATCCTTGTACTCCTTTGTGGAGGTTCCGTTGATGATCAGGTCACCCTCCGTATAGCTGTCCAGGCCGCCGATAATGTTGAGCATGGTGGTCTTTCCGCAGCCGGATTGGCCCAGGATCGCCACAAACTCCGACTTTCTGAACTGAAGATCGATCCCTTTCAGGGCATGCACGACTCCATTTCCAACGGGATAGTCCTTCTTGATTCCGCATAATTTCAGCATTGTAACTACTCCTTTCCGCTCAGGATGATTTCTCAAACTGACTGTTATACAGCTCCCGATAGAAGCCGTCTTGTGCCATCAGGCTCTCATGATCGCCGCTCTCGATCACATCACCGTCTTTCATCACCAGGATCAGATCCGCATTTTTGATGGTAGACAGGCGGTGGGCGATCACGAAACTGGTGCGTCCCCTGGTCAACTCATCCATTGCCCTCTGGATCATGATCTCCGTACGGGTATCCACAGAGGAGGTGGCCTCATCCAGGATCAGCATAGGACTGTTTTGCAGCATGGCACGGGCAATGGTCATTAGCTGTTTCTGCCCGGCGGAGATATTGGTATGGTCTGAGAGCACAGTCTCAAAGCCCTTGGGCAAAGAGCGGATAAAGCGGTAGATCCCGCACGCCTTACAGGCCTTTCTCAGCTCCTCTTCGCTGATCTCCTCCATGTTATAGACCAGATTCTCCCGAACCGTCCCTTCAAAAAGCCAGGTGTCCTGAAGAACCATACCGAATAGATCGTGAATATTCTCCCGGCGCAATTCTGAGATCGGATGTCCATCGATTCGAATGGAGCCGCTATTGATCTCAAAAAAGCGCATCAGGAGGTTGACCATGGTGGTCTTACCGGCTCCGGTAGGCCCGACGATGGCCACCTTCTGCCCGGGAAGCACCGTAGCGGAGAAGTCTTTAATGATGATCTTCTCGGGGTGGTCGGGATAACTGAAGCGCACATGATCGAATTCCACATACCCCTTTGCCTGCTCCAGCTTAAAGGTTTTATGGCTTTCATCCTCCAGCTCTTCCGCATCCAGCAGCCCAAAGATCCGGTCTGCGGAAGCCGCAGAAGCCTGCAGATTTGTCAATCCCTGAGCGATCTGGGTCAGAGGCGAAGTGAACAGACGCACATAGAGGATAAAGGAAATGATAATTCCGAAGGGAATGGTACCGTTCATTGCCAGCGCTGCACCTACAACACAGACGGCAACATAGCCGATATTGCCGATCACCATCATCAGCGGCTGCATCACCCCGGAGATAAACTGAGACTTCCAATTTGACTCATATACATTCTGGTTCAGCGTCTCAAAATGGTTTACGACCTCTTCACCGGCTCTGGAGATCCGAACTACCTCGTGACCGGAGTACATTTCCTCCACATAGCCATTCAGCGTGCCGATATGCTCCTGTTTTGCCACAAAATATCGCTGGGAACGGCCCATGAGACTCATGAGAATGAACATTCCAACAAAGGTGACACCGATCACACACAGGGCTAAGCGCCACTCTGTGATAAACATCATGATCAGGCAGCCTACAAACTGGGCTACAGAACTGATAATTCCCGGCAGGCTTTGAGACAGGCCCTGCTGTAGCATCTGCACATCATTGGTCACACGGCTCAAAATATTGCCCTGGGTTGTGGTATTGAAGTAACTTAAGGGGACTTTATTAATCTTTTCGGAAAGCGCACTGCGCAGCTTTTTGGAGGCCTTCAGTGTCACTGTGGACATAACAAAATGCTGAATAAAGTTGAAAACAGCGCCGGATGCATAGATCAAGACCAGAGAAATTCCGATCTCCGCAACCCCGGCCATATCGATCTCCCCAAAGAGACCCTCCTGGATCTTGCTGGTCATCAGGCCGATCCGATCCGGCCCGATAATGGTCAAAACAGCGGCAGCGGCAGCTAAAACCAGGGAGAAGATCACTCCGGGGATGTCCGAGCGCATATAGGCAAACACTCTGCCCAAAGAGGGGAGCAGGGGACTTTTATGCTTTTTCATCTTGGTTCCTCCTCTCAGGCAAGCTCAGCTTCAGACAGCTGTGACATGGCGATCTCCCGATATACGGCACAGTTCGCCATCAGCTCTTCGTGCTTTCCGTCTCCTACGATCCTTCCGTCGTCTAATACAAGGATCTTATCTGCATGGCGAATGGTACTGATCCGCTGGGCCACGATCACCTTGGTGCTTTCGGAAAGCTCTCTGGAAAGGCCTGCACGAAGGGCTGCATCGGTACGGTAGTCCAGGGCAGAGAAGGAGTCGTCAAAGATCAGGATCTCCGCTCTGCGTGCCAGAGCACGGGCAATGGAGATTCGCTGCTTCTGGCCGCC
>JAFQCY010000162.1 GCA_017399355.1 Oscillospiraceae bacterium | reverse complement strand
GCGCCGGAACGGACGGAGACCAGCAGGGGGTTCTCCTTGTCACCGAACTTCTTGCCGGTGATGGTTTCCAGCTTGGAGACATACTCCATGATCTCAGCCTGGATATCGTCGTTGATCTTGCGGCCATCTTCGTAGTACTGAGTGCAGGCCTCAGTGGAGATGGTAAAGCCCTGAGGAACGGGCAGACCGATGTTGGTCATCTCTGCCAGGTTGGCGCCCTTGCCACCGAGCAGCTCACGCATGGAGCCATTGCCTTCGGTGAAAAGGTATACATACTTGTGCATAGTGAATTACCCCTTTCTTGACATAGGAAACGGCGAAACCGTTTCATAATTTATTTCTTATTTGAGATTTTTACTGCGCACAAGATTATACCACATTCTTCATCATAATGCAAACATTTTCCGTGAAAAAATTTCATTTTTTCGCAAAAAGCTTTTTAGATTAAAAACTTTTTTCTATTTTAGCTATTCTGCTGCAAGAAAAAGACTAAAAAACAATAAAAATGTAAAAAATCACAAGAATGAAAACGCTTACTCCCCCTATTTCAGCGATTCAATCCAACAGAATGCCGGTGGCCATGAACTGTTCGGAAAATTTCGTTTACAGAAGTATCTTGAGATCCGAATCGCCTCCTTTGTTTTCGCGGCTTGTCCCTGCTCAGACCACCCGTTTGGGCAGGCGGATGGTCAGAATGATCTCCTGCTCCGTCTCTGCCTGCTCCGCTCTGGCATCGATCCCCGCCCCCCGTACCAGATCCAGGGAATGGTTGACACTATTGAGAAACAGCCGCACATCCCGGAGGATCAGCTTGCGGATCCCCTTCTTAGGTGCCTGCTGCTTTGCAAGAAAGCTATCGATGTATGCCTCGGTTTTTGCCACATTGAGCTGCTGCCGGACGATGACCTCCAGAACCTGCAGCCGCTCCTCCTCCCCGGGGAGCTTCAGCAGGGCCCTGGCATGGCGCTCCGAGAGGCCATGCTCCCGGAGCTTTTCCAATATGACCGGGCTGTGGCGCAGCAGGCGCAGCTTATTGGCCACGGCGCTTTGGCTCTTCCCCACCCGGGCTGCAGCCTGCTCCTGGCTGAGCCCGTAGAGCCGCATGAGCCGGGACAGTCCCTCCGCCTCCTCGATGTAGTCCAGATCCCGCCGCTGGAGGTTCTCCACCAGGGCCACCATCCCCGACTGCTCCTCATCCACCGACAGCAGGATACAGGGCACCTCCCAGAGCCCTGCCAGCTTTGCTGCCCGAAGCCGGCGCTCCCCCGCCACCAGCTCATACTCCCCTTCCTTTCGACGTACCGTCAGGGGCTGCAGGATCCCATAGCAGCGAATGCTGGAGGCCAGCTCCCGCAGCCCTTCGGGGTCAAAGATCTTTCTGGGCTGGGCGGGATTGGGTCGGATCCGCTTCACAGGCACATAGAGGATCCGGCCGTTTTCCAGCAGATCCCGATTCTTTCCCATGGACGTTTCTCCCTTCCTTTCGTGTTCTCCTCGTCCATATTTTACCAGAGACTTCTGCGAAACTCCACGAAACCGCAGAGACAGACCACAAGAAATTGCGTTTATTTTCATTTCCCACCACTACATCTTGGGAAATACGTGGGAAATAACAAAAGCCTTCCTTTGCCGTCGAAAAAAGGAAAAAACTTAGTTGTGCCCCGCAGGATTTTTCGGTATAATAGAGGGGAGCCTTACGCGAAGGAGGAGATCCTATGGAACTGAAACTACTGGCCGTGGGTGACGTAGTCTCTGAGGGCGGCCTGATCTATCTGAGGCGACATCTGCCCCGGCTGAAGCGGGAGCGTGCCATTGATTTCTGCGTGGTCAACGGAGAGAATGCCGCCGTGCTGGGAATGACCCCCAAGAACGCAGAGGAGATTTTTACTGCCGGTGCAGACGTGATCACCATGGGCAACCACACCTGGGGCAAGCGGGAACTGATCCCCTATATAGAGGACAGCCCCTATGTGCTGCGGCCTGCCAATCTGCCGCCCCAGCAGCCGGGCAGAGGTTGGGGCGTTTACGACAGCAAGTTCGGCAAGATCGCCGTTATCGACCTGATCGGCCGCTGCTCCATGGACTACACTCCGGATAACCCCTTTCTGCAGGTGGAGCGGATCCTGAAGAAGCTGGATACCCGGCTGATCTTTGTAGAGCTCCACGCAGAGGCCACCTCGGAGAAGCTGGCCATGGGCTGGATGCTGGACGGACGGGTCAGTGCGGTATGGGGCACCCATACCCATGTGCAGACCGCCGATGAGCGTGTGCTGCCCAAGGGCACCGGTTACCTGACGGATCTGGGTATGACCGGGCCGAGAAACAGCGTGCTGGGCATCAAGCCGGAGCTGTCCATTCAAAAATTCCGGGGCGACCTGACCCGCCGCTATGAGCCTGCTCCCGGCCCCAATAAGTTAGAGGGCTGCATTTTTACCATTGACGTTCAGACAGGCCGCTGCACCAATGTAGAGAGGGTGGCGTTCCATGATTAAGCTCCTCCACGGGGCAGACTTCCATCTGGACTCTGCCTTCTCTGCTCTGCTGCCGGAGCAGGCCGCCCAGCGGCGGCAGGAGCAGCGCCGGGCCTTAGAGCAGCTGGAGCAGATCGGGCGCAGCTGCGACATCATACTGCTCTCCGGCGATCTTTTTGACAGCGCCCGGATCTATCGGGACACCTTGGAGGCTCTGAAGCAGTGCTTCCGCTCCCTCTCTGCCCATGTATTTATTTCCCCGGGAAATCATGACTATATCGCCCCCGGTTCTCCCTATCTGACGGAGGATTGGGGCGAAAATGTCCATATTTTTACCTCGCCCGAAATCCGGCGGATACGGCTTCCGGAGCTGAACTGCCATGTATACGGCGCAGCCTTTACTGCTGCGGAGATGCCGGAGCTGCTGGGAGACTTCCGGGTGGAGGATCCCGATGTCATGAACCTGATGGTGCTCCACGGCGACCTGCAGCCCCATTCCCCCTACAATCCCCTCTCCCCGGCGAAAATCGCCGCCTCCGGCCTGGACTACCTGGCCCTGGGGCATATCCACAGCCCCGGCACCCAGCAGTTTGGCAGCACCCTCTGCGCTTACCCCGGCTGCCTCATGGGACGGGGCTTTGACGAATGCGGCCAGAAGGGTGTGTACGCCGTGGCCCTGGAGAAGGGAAGCTGTCGCACGAGATTTATCCCCTTGGATGTGCGGAGATACGAGATCCGCACCGTGGAGGTGGGAGAAGATCCCATTGCCGCCATCCGAGCCGCCCTGCCGGAGGATGCAAGCCGGGATTGCTACCGGATTTTGCTCACCGGCGAATCAGAGCCCCTGGAGCTCCGAGACCTGGAAGCGCAGCTGCGGGATGACTTTTACAGCCTGTCCCTTCTGGATCGCACCATGCCCAAGAAGGAGCTGTGGGCGGCAGCAGCGGAGGACACCCTGCGGGGTCATTTCCTGCGCAGGCTGAAGGCGGAGTACGACCGCAGCGATGCAGAGCAGCAGGATAAGCTGGTCCGTGCCGCCAAGCTCGTCACCGCCCTGATGGATGGACGGGAGGTAGCCCTATGATCATCAAAAAACTAAGGGCCTCCTTCGGAAAGCTCAAGGGAAGCCTGGAGCTGAAGGAGGGCTATAATGAGCTATGCCTGCCCAATGAGGCGGGAAAATCCACCTGGAGCGCCTTCCTTGTGGCCATGCTCTACGGCATCGCCAACTCAGAGCGCCCCAACGCTCAGAACCAGGGCCTGCCCGCCAAGGAGCGTTACCGTCCCTGGGACGGCAGCCCCATGGAGGGTGCAATAGAGCTGGAATGGAACGGAAGAGCCATCACCATTGAGCGCAGCACCGCAGGCCGTGTGCCCATGGGTAAATTCACCGCCTATGAGACCGCCAGCGGAACCCCCATCCCGGAGCTGACGGGGGAGAACTGCGGCAGGATCCTCTGCGGCGTGGAGCGCTCAGTCTTTGAGCGCAGCGCCTTCATCCGCCAATTGGGTCTGGCCGTAAGCCCCGATGCTGCCCTGGAGAAACGGCTGGGCGCTCTGGTCACCACCGGCGAGGAGGACGGCCTGAGCTGCTCCCAGCTGGAGAAGGAGCTGAAGAACCGCCGCAATAAGCTCATCGGTCGCAGCGGAAGGATCACCAAAAACAGCGCCACGCTGAACGCTTTAGAGGAGCGCCTGGGAGATCTGCGCCGGATGCAGGAGGAAGCCATGGAGCTGACCGCCCGGAAGGAAGTCCGGGAGCAAGCGCTTCGGGAGACGAAGCAGCAGCTGGATCGGCTGGAGCGAGCCCGGGCCGCCCAAAAGCGTGCAGGGCTGAGCGAGCTTGAGGCGCAGCTTGCCCGGCAGGAGCAGCGCTGCCGGGAGCTGGAGCAGACCGCAAAGCAGCTGCCTTCGGAAGAGCAGCTGCACCGCCTGCGCCAGCAGTTAGACCGCCGGGAGAGCGCCCTGCAGACCGCAAAAATGGAGGCAGCCTTCTATACAGGAAGCGCCGAAAAGCCACAGGTACTCCCCTGCTTTGCCGGGCTCAGCGGGGAGGAGGCGCTGCTTCAGGCCAAGGCCGATCAGCAGCGCTATGCTACCCTCGCAGCCCCTGCCCCGCAGCGGCTGACGGCGGTGCTGATCGTCTGCCTGCTGCTATTGGGCGCCGGGATCGGGCTGTGCTTCTTTTCCCTCATCATTGGACTTTGCCTGGCCGGGCTGGGGCTGCTGGGAACGGTTTTCACCCTGCTGCTCCGCTCCTGGGGAAAGACAAAAAAATGGGAAAAGGCCCACCAGGCAGAGCTGATCCTGCTGCGCTACGGTGTACGGGATCCCCTGCAGTTTCTCCCCCTGGCTGAGGCCTATGGCGCTACTATGGCCCGCTACGAAAAAGAAGCCGGCCTGCATGAGGCCCAGCGCCGCCAGCTGGCAGAGGCCCGGGCAGCCGCAGAAAGCGCCCTGGAGGAGAGCATCCGGCAGGTGCAGCAGTTTGCACCGGATTGCCGGACGGCGCAGGATTGCCGGGAGGCCCTGTCCGCCGCCTTAAGTACCCATAGTGAGCTGCTCTCCGGCAGAAGACAGGCCGAAGCCCAGCGCAGACAGTATGAGGCGCTGCGGCCGGTTCTGGGCGGCAGCCCGGAGAATGAAGTGGACCAGGAGGCGCTGCATTTTGACGAGGCAAAGCTGCTCTATGAAAAACGCAGCAGCGAGAGCGCTTTGAGCAAGCTCTGCTCCGGCCTGGATCAGATCCGAGGGGCTCTGTCTGCCATGGGAGACCCCGTGACCATGGAGGCCGAGGCGGAGCAGCTGCGGGAGCAGATCGACCGGGACACCCTGCAGCTGGAGGTCATGGACATTGCCATGGCTGCCCTACAGGAAGCAGACGAGGAGCTGCGCTCCCGTTTCTCCCCCCGGATCACAGCCGAGGCAGGAAAGCTTCTGGCCGCCATGACCGGGGAGAAATACCCCACCTTGCTGCTGGATCCGGAGCTGCAGCTCTCGGTTCGGGAGGCAGAGGGCACGGTGATGCGCCCGGCCGCCGCCATGAGCTGCGGCACAGCGGATCAGATGTACCTGGCCCTGCGCCTGGCCATGAGCCACCAGCTGCTGCCGGAGAAGGTTCCCCTGATCCTGGACGATGCGCTGGTCAATTTCGACGATGCAAGAACCAGGGCCGCCATCGCCCTGCTGAAGCAGGAGGCCGAGACCCGGCAGGTGATCCTCTTCACCTGCCGCAGCCTGCCCCAATAAAGAAGCAACCGCACCGCCAAAAAAGGCGGTGCGGTGTTTTTCAGCAGGACAGCGCATCCGGGCAAGCAGGGATATAAACGGAAATTTATATTTGGTGAATAACGAATGGTGAATCGTGAATCATGGAGGTATCGGCTCCGCCGATTTATTTAAAATCAATGCGCAAAGCGCATACCTTCGCCATTCACCATTCACGATTCATCATTCACCACTCCAACGCTAAATTTCCGTTCACCGTCTCAGTTTTGCTTTTCTTCCTGACCGATTTTTCCGTGTTTGGCTTCGTAGGCCTCCAGGCAGTCCCGGATAAGGATCAGGATCTGGCTGTTGACACTGCGACCCTCGTAGTCAGAAACCACGTGCAGTTTATCCAGCATTTCACTGTCAATTCGGATCGACACACTTTTAATAGCCATAAATACACTCCCAAATAGATGTTTTGTGTATTTATTTTAGATATATTTTGTGTTATAATTAGCTTAATAGATATAAAATATATCTAAATTATATCTAAACAGGAGGAAGTTAAAATGGCTAAATACAATCGGAATGTTGATTATCGGGAAATGTACTACAAAATGGCTCGGGCCACGGAGCGGGCGATCCGTATTCTGGTCAATATCCAGCTGGAGTGCGAGGAGCTGTACCTGAAGGGCTGCGGCGAGGATCCCGAGGATTGGATGCTCAGCTACGACAGTCAGATCGCCAATATTATGGAAAGAGCTTCATTAAGCTCCGATTCCCCTGAGCTTCCTGAAAAATATTTTTCCAAAAGCCCTTGACAGGTCATCTGGGGTATGATATATTTAATCCATCAAGAGGGAGTAGTTGCACTGCTTCGCTGCAGTGATGCACCATCGTCAGCACGGCCCCCGGGCCTGGTGGTTGCAGATCTTCTGAACAAAGATTCAACAAGACTTTTCATTCGCTGCAGCGAGTGAAGAGTCTTTTTTGCTTTCTCTTGGTGCGTACGCAAGGTAAGTTCATTCCAACTATATTTTAGAAAAGGAGAAACAACCATGCCCGATTTTATCACCAACCCCGCAGTGCTGATCCCTGTGATCGCCGGTGTGCTGATCCTGATCCTTTTGGTCGCCGGTTACCTGAAAGCACCCCCTGACACCGCCTACATCATCTCCGGCCTGGGCAAGCGCCGCATCCTGATCGGCAAGGCCGGCTGGCGTGTCCCCTTCTTTGAGCGTGTGGACAAGATCTCCCTGCGGGTCATGCAGGTAGACGTCAAGACCTCCGAAGCCGTGCCCACCAACGAGTTTATCAACGTCAGCGTAGACGGCGTAGCCAACGTAAAGGTATCCTCTGACCCCGAGCTGCTGCTCCGGGCTTCTGAGGCCCTCTTAGGCATGAGCCGCCAGGAGCTGATCTCCCTGGTGACCCAGGTGCTGGAAGGTAACATGCGTGAGATCGTGGGCTCCGTGGGCCTGAAGGAAATGGTACAGGATCGCCAGGGCGTTGCCAAGAAGATCACCGAGAACGTGGTGCCCGATATGCAGAAGCTGGGCATTGAAGTGGTGAACTTTAATATCCAGAGCTTCCGGGACAATGCCGGTACCATCGAGAATATGGGTATTGACAACGTGGAGCAGATCCGCAAGAATGCCCAGATCGCCAAGGCCAATGCCCAGCGTGATATCGCCATCGCCACCGCCGAGGCACAGCAGCAGGCCAACGCCATCCGGGTCGAGGCCGATAAGAAGATCGCCGAGCAGAACGCTGACCTTCTGGTGCAGCAGGCCCAGATGAAGGTGGTCGCCGACACCAAGAAGGCAGATGCCGACGCCGCCTACTCCATCCAGCAGGAGACCCAGCGTAAGACCATCGAAATCAGCCGTGCCAATGCGGACATTGCCCGCCGTGAGAAGGAAGCCGAGCTCATGGAGAAGGAGATCGCCCTCCAGGAGCGCAAGCTGGATGCCGAGATCCGCAAGCAGGCCGATGCCATGAAGTACAAGGCCGAGAAGGAGGCCGAAGCTGACCTGATCCGCCGCCAGAGAGATGCGGAGGCCAAGAAGTACGAGGCCATCCAGGAGGCCGAGGCCAAGAAGGCCGAAGCCGAGGCTCTGCGCTTTGCCATGGAGCAGGAGGCCGAAGGTATTCGTGCCCGTGGTCTGGCAGAAGCAGAGGCCATCGAGAAGAAGGCCGAGGCCCAGAAGAAGATGGGCGAAGCCTCCATCCTGGAGATGTACTTAAACGCTCTGCCCGAGGTAGTCAAGGGTGCAGCCGCTCCCCTGGCCCAGACCGACAAGATCGTGATGTACGGCGATGGAAATTCCACCCGTCTGATCAAGGACGTCATGGGAAGCGCCAACCAGGTAGTGGACGGTCTGAAGGAGTCCACCGGTATCGATCTGCAGGCTCTGGTAGCAGGCTTTGCCGGCGGCAAGCTCGCCCAGCCCAAGACCGAGGAATAAACCAGCACATATGCAAAGGGAGCTGCCCTCCACAGGGCAGCTCCCTTCAATTTGTCAAAAAAGCATCTAGGTATGTAGTGTCATTACGAATCAGTGTGCATACTGGTTTGGCAATCCGTATCCTCAAAATGTTCTGAAATTATATCACCATCTGTAAATTCCTTACTTTTTAAACGGATTCGCACGTCAGACTTATACTATCCACGAAGCAACGGAGTATTCGACAATTTCTGCCTTGATATAGTAATTATTCTATTCTTAATGTGGCAATTCATTGTGTAACATTCTTGACAAAAGAGGTTTTGTAAATATAATAATTATTAAGAAATAATGTCAAAGGAGGATCATAATGAGAAAAGTATTATGTATTGTTCTTTGTATTCTAATGAGCTTTTCTTTGCTGCTCCCCATTAGCGCCGCTTCTGCAGTACCCACCCCTGTTATTAAAGCAACAGAATCTGTTGTCCGCATTTTAGCAGAATATTCAACGGGTTATTCTACCGGTTCCGGATTTGTAATTAAAAGCGATATCAATGAAACACTAATCGCTACAAACTATCATGTTGTCGAGGGCACCCCTTATAGTATTTCTGTCTGGCTAAATGAGGATGAGACTGTCAGCGCAACTATTATTGCCTATACTGACCAAAAAGATATGTGCATTCTAAAGCTCGCTTATCCCGTGTCTCTGCCATCTCTATTATTCTCCGAAGATGGGGCTCGCCAGGGAGAAGCTGTCTATGCCGTCGGATACCCTGGAGCTGCTGATCATTTATCCGACAAAGAAGCGCATACGAGTGAAGATGCAACAATCACCGACGGAATTGTGAGTGCTGTCAGGGAAGTAACCGTATCCGGTTATGGTACACCTGTACAAATATTGCAGATCAATGCTGCTATTAATTCCGGAAACTCCGGAGGGCCGTTGTTTAATGCTAACGGCAAAGTTGTTGGTATCAACACTTATGGAATCAATGATTCTCAAGGTATTTTTGGTGCAATTGAGATCAGTGAGCTGAAATCTTTTATGTCAGACCATTCTATTCCTATCCCTGCAGAAGAACCGTCATTTCCATGGATTGCTATAGCAATCATTTTTCTTGCTGCCTGTGCGATTGGAGTTTTAGTCCTCATATGTATTAGAAGGTCGAGGAAAAGAAAGATGAAAATAACCCCTGTAGTCGAACACAAAGATCTCACACTAAGTGAATATATGGCGGTATACCCTGACGGTGTTGGGGCGAATGATGCAGTATCTATGCTTCTTCCCATTGCTCTTCAATTGCGTGATCTGCATAACAATGGCAATTCTCATCTCCAAGTGTCTCCCAACTCAATTTATGTTGGTTCACATGGTGCAATTTTGAAAGATGCAACATCAGCTGAGGTCGATCGATACACTAACGGCTATGCCGCTCCTGAGATATACAGAGGAACGCCCGCCGGGAATCTATCTGATATATATTCTTTTTGTGCCATCCTTTCCTTTGTTTCTTCCGGTAAGCATCCGGTTAATTCTCTCTCTCGCTTTGACGAGGAGCACGATGGTGCGGAAGAAAACTTAGTCAACGACACCTTTGTCGAAGTATTAAACGTTGGTATGGCATTAAACTCAGAAGATCGTTATGCTTCTATGCAAGATGTGATCATCAAACTGTCGCCATATAATCTGAAACCATTTGTTAGCGATGTCCCCCTCCATGAAGAAGACCCTCCGGCACCACCTGTTAAAAAGAAGTCTAAAAAGAAGATCGTTCTCATTGTTGTAATATGTTTCATCCTACTTCTTGCATCTCTTGTCGGCGGATACTACGGCTGCTATTCAACAGCCAAATCAGATGCTCAAAACGGAGATTTTGAGGAGGCTGAACATCTGCTCTTTATCCCAGCGATCACCAAACTGCACGACCCTGCGTTATTGGACTATATCAACGCAGGAAAACTGCTGTCTGAGCGAAAGTATGTGGAAGCAAATACCGCTTTTGAAGCTCTTTCCGGCTATCTTAATGCAGAGGAATTAGCAATGGAGGCGAATTACCGCCATGCGATCCAGCTTGCGGATGCCAACGATTTTGATGGTGCCACAGATATTATAGCCTCATTAATTGTTGCAGACTACCGTGATTCCTCGCAAGTAATACTCGACATTCGTTTTCGAAAAGGCATCTATTTACTCCAAGAGGAAAAAGACTTTGATACCGCCTATTATATTTTCTCCCAGTTGTTTAATATCAACTATGACGGCGCTGAGGAAATGATGTATCAAACACAGTACTTGTGGGCTTTTGATTTGGTAGACGACGAGCAATACATCCAAGCATACAAGAAGTTTTCTTCTATCCGTGACTATAGCGATGTAGAAGACTGTATGGATGCTCTTGCCGAGATTATTTATCTTGAAGGCCAATCCCTATACCATACAGGAAAACACAGCGAAGCGGACAAATACTTCGAATGCGTTAACCCATATGCGGACAGTGAAAAGTACCTCACATTAATTGATGCACACGGACTTGGCCAGTGGGTAAATCAAGAAGATACTGTAGAAAAACTTGTGGAAATCTTCTATTTTGAAGATGCAGCAGAGCAGCTTCTCGCAACACAATGGATAGCTCAAGAGTTTTTATGTGGGACATGGAAGGGCGATGGCTATTATTTCACAATGGAAGATGACGGACACATTAATTACGATCTTCCTTGGTTTAGTTACGGAGATTATTACCGAATTGAGAACGGAACAGTTCTTCTATACAAAGAAAATGACAAAAACAGCACAAAATCATTATTCAAGTTTACCGCACTTTCTCCTGATTGTATCGAGATCTTTTGTTATAAGAACAACAGATCCTATATACTTTATAGGCAATAAACCACTCAAACGCTCTTGCAGTCTTCTGCAAGAGCGTTCCTCTCAAATCATATCTTCAGTGAATATTGTATGCTCATCCAAGCAACAGATTCAAGCAGTGGCGTGGAAAGGGATAATTGTTGTTTTGTGGGGTACGGTAGAATTGGGGTAGTATCGCAGGACAGGATGTATCCTGCTCTTACACCCCTCTGCTATCAATTCTTCCTATCTGCGATAAAGAGCTGCGGAACTTTTTGTTCCGCAGCTCTGTCATTTCTTTACCTTAGAGGGGGTCGTACATCTTCAGGCTCTCTTCTACAATGTCCCAGAAGCGTTCTACGTTGATGCCGATGGCGACCTTGGCGTTTTTGGGGGCTTCCTTCAGGAGGCCGAAGAAGTCGCAGTTGGTGCGGCCGTGGCTGGGGCCGCCGGTGATGTCGATCTGCACGTTCATCTCCCGGGTCTCGATGCAATCGGGATCGATGAGGTAGGCCATGGTGGTGGGATCGTGGAGGGGGCCTCCCTCCCAGCCGAAGACCCGTTTCTGGGTCATGGAGAAATACTCCATCAGCTCCACAAAGAGCTTACCGGCCTTGGTTTTGACCTGGCGCATCCGGTCCACGATACCGGGATGGCAGAGCACCTGACGGGTGATATCCAGGCCCATCATGGCAACGGGTCTGCCGCAGCTAAAGACAATATGGGCAGCCTCCGCATCCACCAAAATATTAAACTCCGCAGCGGGGGTCACATTACCGTGCTGATAAGAGCCGCCCATGAGGACGATCTCCTCGATCTTAGGCAGGATCTTAGGCTCCTTGCGGATGGCCATGCCGATATTCGTCAGAGCGCCGGTGGGGACTAAGGTCACAGGGCGGTCGGAGGCCAGGAGGGTCTCGATGATAAAATCCACACCGTGACGGGGATCCAGCTTCTTGGTCAGAGGCGGAAAAACAGGGCCATCCAGGCCGGTCTCGCCATGGAGCCGCTCCTCCACGGGAGGGCCTTCCCGTACCATGGGCCGGGTCATGCCCTTGCAAACGGGCACATCGATATCCAGGTACTGGCAGAGGTTCAGCGCATTGGTGGTCACCTTATCCACGGTCTGGTTGCCACGGACGGTGGTAATGCCCAGAAGCTCAAACTTGGGATTCCGTGCCGCCATGATCACCGCTACGGCATCATCATGGCCGGGGTCACAGTCAATGATCAATCTGCGTTTTTCGCTCATAGGAGTTCCTTCCTTTTCTATGGTTTTACCCTTTCAATATACCGAGAAAGAGAGGATTTGTCCACCGCTTTTGCAAGTTCCGGTATTTTTCGTCATTCGGAACAAAAGCAAACGCAAGGATTTAGGCAGAATAACAATAGTGGGATAATTTACAGTACACGGAAGCTTATCTTAGAACGAATCACGAACGACGAATCGTGAATAACTGAAAATGCTGCGGAAAATTGACCTTCAGCGTACTTCCTCCGGCATACAAAATGCCTCAGATGCTTTTTTGCATCTGAGGCATTGTCTTGATAAAATTACTGCTCGGACTCTGCGATCTCCTTCAGGGCATCTCTGCGGCTGAAGTTTGCACGGCCCTTCTCATCGAAGCCCATGAACTTGACCCAGGTCATGTCGCCGATGTTCAGAACGTCCTCGACCTTTTCCACACGGCGGTTCTCCAGCTTGGAGATGTGAACCATGCCGTCGTGGCCGGGAGCGATCTCCACGAAAGCGCCGATGGGCAGGATGCGGACGACCTTGCCGTAGTACAGAGCGCCAACCTCGGGAACGAAGCAGATGTCATCGATCATCTTCTTGGCGGCATAGCCTGCAGCGGAGTCCACAGCGGCGATGAAGACGTTGCCATCGTCATCGATATCCACCTTAGCACCGGTATCGGCGCAGATCTTCTGGATGGTCTTGCCGCCGGAGCCGATGACCTCACGGATCTTGTCAACAGGGATCTTCATGGAGATCATCTTGGGGGCGAACTCGGAGACATCGGCACGAGGCTCGGGGATGCAGGGCAGCATGACCTGCTCCAGGATCTCCAGACGGGCCTTGCGGCAGCGCTCCAGAGCATCGGCGATGATTTCCATGGTCAGACCCTTGTTCTTCAGGTCCATCTGGATGGCGGTGATGCCTTCGGTGGTACCGGCAACCTTAAAGTCCATCTCGCCGTGGAAGTCTTCCACGCCCTGGATGTCGGTGAAGGTTCTCCACTCGCCGGTCTCCTGGTCGGAGATCAGGCCGCAGGAGATGCCTGCCACGGGGCGCTTAATGGGAACACCGGCGTCCATCAGAGCCAGAGTAGAGCCGCAGATGGAGCCCTGGGAAGTAGAACCGTTGGAGGACAGAACCTCGGAAACCACGCGGATGGCGTAGGGGAACTCCTCAACGGAGGGGATCACGGGCAGCAGAGCCTTCTCAGCCAGAGCGCCATGGCCGATCTCACGACGGGAGGTGGAACGGGCAGGACGGGCTTCGCCGGTGGAGAAGGAGGGGAAATTGTAGTGATGGATATAGCGCTTGCTCTCCTCGGGATAGATGGTATCCAGCTTCTGAGCAGCGGAGAGGGTGTTGAGGGT
>JAFQCY010000161.1 GCA_017399355.1 Oscillospiraceae bacterium | reverse complement strand
GTAGGGGAGAAGGAGGTTTGCCATATCCTTGATGCAGATGGAGTCTGCACCCATCTTCTCCAGCTGCTTCGCCACGTTGACAAAATACTCGTGGCTGTGCACGGGAGAGACAGTATAGCTCAGAGCAACCTCTGCCCAGCCACCGTACTTCTTGACGCTCTCCACAGCCTTCTGCAGGTTGCGGATGTCGTTCAGAGCGTCAAAGACACGGACAACTTCGATGCCGTTCTCAATGGACTTCTTGCAGAACTCCTCCACCACGTCATCGGCGTAGTGCTTGTAGCCCAGGATGTTCTGGCCACGGAAGAGCATCTGCAGCTTGGTCTTGGGCATGTGCTTCTTGATGGTGCGCAGGCGCTCCCAGGGATCTTCGTTGAGGAAGCGCATGCAGACGTCGAAGGTAGCGCCGCCCCAGCACTCACAGGACCAGTAGCCCATGTTGTCGAGCATTTCCAGAGCGGGGAGCATATCCTCAATGCGCATACGGGTAGCAGCTTGAGACTGGTGGGCGTCACGGAGGATGGTTTCTGTAATGCGTAAGGGTTTCTTTTCCATAACGGATACCTCCAAAAATTAGGTGAACAGGGCGATCAGAGCGCCTGCGGCAACGGCAGAGCCGATAACACCGGCGACATTGGGGCCCATGGCGTGCATAAGCAGGAAATTGCCGGGATCTTCCTGCTGGCCAACCTTCTGAGAAACACGGGCGGCCATGGGAACGGCGGAAACACCGGCAGAGCCGATGAGGGGGTTGATCTTCTTGCCTTCGGGCAGGAAGAGGTTCATGAACTTGGCCAGGAGCACGCCGCCGGCAGTACCGCACATGAAGGCGCAGATGCCCATAGCCAGGATGCCCAGAGTCTTGCCGGTCAGGAAGTTATCTGCAGTGGCGGTAGCGCCCACGGAGATGCCCAGGAGGATGACCACGATGTTCATCAGTTCGTTCTGAGCAGTCTTGGCCAGGCGCTCGGTGACACCGCACTCACGCAGCAGGTTACCCAGCATCAGGCAGCCGATCAGCGCAGTAGCGGAGGGAACGAGAATAGAGACAAAAGCGGTAACAGCAATGGGGAAGATGATCTTTTCCTTCTTGGAGACCTTGCGCAGGTTGTCCATGCGGATCAGCCGCTCCTTCTTGCTGGTCAGGGCCTTCATAATGGGAGGCTGGATCACAGGAACCAGAGCCATATAGGAGTAGGCTGCGATGGCAATGGAGCCAAGAAGGTTGGGGGCCAGGATCGAGGTGGTGTAGATGGCAGTGGGGCCGTCTGCACCGCCGATGATGCCGATGGAAGCAGCCTCCTTGGGAGTAAAGCCCAAGAGAGCGGCAGCGCCCAGATAAGCAAGGAAGATGCCCAGCTGTGCAGCAGCGCCCAGAAGCAGGGTCTTGGGGTTGGCGATCAGGGGGCCAAAGTCCGTGGAAGCGCCCACGCCAACAAAGATCAGGCAGGGATAGATGCCGAACTTGACGCCTAAGTACAGATAGTCAATGAGGCCGGCCTCGGCGTTTGCGAAAGCGGACCAGGAGATATGACCGGTTTCATTGATGAAAATTTCGGGATGGTACATACCTGCACCGGGTAGGTTGGTCAGCAGCATACCGAATGCGATAGGGAGCAGCAGCAGAGGCTCAAAGCCCTTGCCGATGGCCAGATACATCAGGACAAAGGACACGAGGATCATGACAAGAGTCTTCAGTGTATCCGCCCAATGCTGACCCAGGAGCCGAGCAACACCGGTGTCATTGAGGAATTTGGTGATGGCGGCGGTGTTGGGATCCTCTTCTTCTGCTACTGCGGCAGCGGCATCGGTTGCAGTTGCTGCGGAAACGATCGTAATGCAGACGCAGCAGATACAAGCCACTACCAGGAGCACCAGAAGGAGCTTACGAAGCTTTAATTTATTTTTAAACATAGTGAGGGCAATCCTTCTTTGAAATATCTTTAATTAGCCAATGGTGCAGATCAGTGCCTGGGTCTCAACGCTGTCGCCCTTACGGACGCTGACGGAGCCGACGGTGCCGTCGCAGGGAGCCATGATCTCATTTTCCATCTTCATTGCTTCCAGGATCACCAGAACATCGCCCTTCTTTACAGCCTGGCCGTTCTGAACCTTTACGTCCAGGATGGTGCCGGGCATGGGAGCCTTCACCTGAGCACCGCCTGCGGGGGCAGCGGCAACGGGGGCAGCGGCAACGGGAGCAGCGGCGGGGGCGGGGGTGGGAGCGCTCATGGTAGCGGGAGCAGCGATCTCCTCGATCTCAACCTCGTAGAGGGAACCATTAACATTAATGCGATACTTTTTCATGATCTTTCACCTTTCCATGTTTCAGTTAGATTTTTTTGATGGAGACAATGCGGATGGCGGCTGCATCGGTGCCGGAATACTCGGCAACGGCAGCGGCGACAGCGGCTGCCAGAGCACCACGGTTGGCGATGGCGGCAGGGGCTGCAGGAGCGGCGGGGGCAGGAGTGGCTTCTTCTTCCTTCTTGTCACGGCAGAGCAGACCGACCAGCCAGCACATACCGATGATCAGGACGAGGACGGCAAAGACAACACCGATACCCATCACGACGACGAACCAATTATCGGGCATAGTTTTGGGATTCCTCCTTTTTTGCGGAAAGCCGCAAGATTTTTTTATATCTATCTATTAATGGCTCGGATGAGCCCTTGAATAGAAATAGATGACAGACTTTATTCGATGGTAAAATCGATGAGGGCAAAGAGCTTACCGTTGACATAGATCTCCAGGGTATATTCGCCGAGGACGTTGCTGCCGTCCTCGCCGACAGGCATGGGGATGGCGCTGGCATGGCGGCGGCGATACCACATATCGTCCCAGACTACGGTGTCAGACACATCGCTGACCACCTGGCCCTCACTGTTACGGACAGCGTAGCAAAGATGAACCTCTTCCTCGGAGAAGGGCTGGAACAGCAGCTCTACGCAGACGGCGATCTTGTCATCGGTATCGTATTTGGTGCTGCGGTTGTAGAGATTGGTGTAGTTCCAGCCGCTGTAATCGGGCAGGGGATAGAGGGTAACCAGATTCTCACTGCCATCGATGGGGGCATTGGGGCTGATGCCAAAGTCCCGCAGGGGTTCTGCTTCGGCGGTGGTGTAGTTCAGCTCCGTCACACCGAAGATCTGGCGAGAGGCATCAGCAGCCGTCAGATTCAGGGCAAAGCGATACTCTGCTTCGGGGATCAGGTAGGGGATCTGTACGGTATTGCCTTCGATGGGGGCGCTTTCGCCGCCAAGCATATAGTCGGGATGGAGGCTTCCGACGGTGTTATAGGAGAGATACCAGCCGCCATCGGGAGTGCCTGCGGGGGTCTCCCAGCTGACCGTAGCCATGCCATCCTCATCCACCGTGACGGTGAAGTTCTCAACCACAATGGGATTGGCAGGCAGTACCAGATTCAGAGGCTCGTCCATGCCTGCGGCAGAGACGGAGATGGTATAATCCTTGGTCAGATCCGGCAGCGTAAGCTCGCAGGTGGTCTGCTCCGTAGTTATGAGGATGGGATCTGCGCCTTCGGCCTCACAGCCTACCAGCCACTGGCCGGGATCGTTGGCGGTGCTGCTCCAGCTCAGGGAGATGACGTTGCCGTTGATCCCGTCCACCTTCAGATCCGAAGCGACAATAATGGGAAGCAGCTCATAGCTGACCGTATAGGCATCCTTGATGAAGATGCCCTGGGTCTGCTCGAGGCTGAAGGTGTAGTTCTCGCCCACAGGGAGATCTTGGAGCATATAGGCATTGCCGTCAAAGGTAATGCTGTCAGAGATGCTGCCGCTTTCGTTGGAGTAGCTGAGGAGCCAATCCTCGGGGGTGGGGCCCTCATGGTAGAAAGTGATCAGCACAGAGCCGTCTGTGTCGCCCCGGGATGCATCGATCTTGGTGATATGGGTGGCCTCAGGGGTAGTGACCGTATGGGTCTTGACACTGGCATCGTTGAGCTTGTGCATGCCGGCGGCTTCGATGGTCAGGGTGTAGGTAGTGGTCTCGCTCAGGCCGGTAAAGCGGAACTGATCAGCCACCTGGGTAGCGTAGTAGCGGCTGCCATGGCTGTCGGTACAGCTCACGGTAAAACGATCCACAGGATCTTCAGATACGATCTGCACCACAAGCTCATCGGTGGTCAGGGAGGTGACATTAAGAGAAGCTGCCTCCACAAAGTACCAGCGGATCAGGAAGAATACCACCAGGCCAATGGCCAGCAGCAGAGCAGCGATAATGGCGATGGGCAGAAGCTTAAAGGGTTTCTTCTCAGAGACGTCTTCCGCAGGCTCCTCTTCCGGAGAATCGGCTTTATCCTGGCGAAGGAGGGTGGGCTCTTCAAAGCGGAGGCGCAGACCCTCTTCCCGGGATTCTTCCCGGGCGGGAGCTGCTTCTTCGGCTTCCGGCTCGGCTTCATCTGCCGCAGGCTCCGGAGAGGCTTCTTCCTGCGTTTCCTCCTGGTCTCCGATCACATCAGACAGGGAGGCCAGCAGGCTATCGATGTCGATTTGGTCGGGATCGCCCTCTTCCTCGCTGGCGCTGCTGAGCAGATCGGCAAAGAAGCTGTCATGATCCCCCTCTTCTTCGGATTCCTGCTCCGTGCTGTTGATCACATCCACCAGAGCATCGGTCAGCTCGGTAGCCTCGGGGGACTCGAAGGAAGCGGAGACAGGGGGAATCAAAAGTGATTCTTCTTCAAATTCCTCTTCTTCGGGAGCAGCTTCAAAAGAAGCGGCCTGGGGCTCCTCTACCGCCTCTGGTTCTGTTGTAGCCGGTTCCGGCTCAGCTTCGTCTTTGGGCTCAACTTCCGGCTCAGCTGCTTTCGCAGGGGGTTCTTCCGGAGATTCGACCAGGGGAGCAGGCGATGCATCGCTGCCTGCGCCGGAAAGGTCGGGGGAGAAGCTCTTGCGGAAGGTCTCGTCCAGAGACTCCTCCTTGGTCATGCGGACGGGAGCTTCCTCCTCTTCCCCCTCCTCGGGCAGATCTACGGGAGGCGTGAAATTGACGACGATGGGGGGGACGATCAGATTGTCGGTGATCTGATTTCGCTGCATATACAGCACCAGAGCCTGCTTCAGCTCCTCGGGGGTCTGGAAGCGCTCTTCCTTCTGGAAAGCGCAGGCCTTCTGGATGATGCCTGCAAGCTCATAGTCGGCATAGATGGGGGTGGGCAGGGGCTTGCCGCTGAGACGCAGCTTGTCCGCCATTCCCTCGCCGGTGTTCTCATCCTCATAAGGGCCATGGCTGCCGTTATAGATGCGGAAAAGCACCATGCCCAGGGAGTAAAGGTCGATGGTGGAGTTGGGGGACTCGTTGATATCCGAGAGCTCCGGTGCAGAGTAAGGGCCAATATATTCCTCGGGGACGGAGGAGTATTCCAGCTCCTCCAGCTCGATCAGGCCCAGATCACCCAGCAGGAATTTTCCGTTGGGGGTGAGGTAGATGCTGTCGGGGGTGAGGTTCGTAAAGAGCAGGCCGGCCTCACGGCAGCTGATGAGCGCATCGCAGATATCAATGCCCAGGTTAATGGCACGCAGACCGGTGATGGCATTTTCATTCAGCAGATAGGTCAGGGGGATATGACGTCTGAGGAGTATGTAGATATCAAAGCCTACCTCGGATTCTCTGGGAACGACCTGGAAATCCAGCGCACCGGCAAAGAATCCGGCCTCCGTCAGCTCCTTGCCCAGCTTTAGCTCTCTGCTGATATCGATGGTATAGCGGCGGTAGTATTCGTTGACCGCAGCCTCATCGGGATACGCACCCGAGAGGATCAGGGCGCGGACATGGCTGTCGGAAGAGGGAACAGAGAGTACCTTCAGCATCAGCTGCTCACCGGTGGATCGATCCCGGAGGGTATAATAGGTGCGTCCGTCATAGCTCGGCCCCTGCTTCTCTACGGTCATGCCGTCCAGCAGAGGAGAGATCATTTTCAATTCGGACATAGGATGGCCTCCTTGCGATAAAACTTCAATTTATTGCTATTCTATACTATGATATTTTTTAAAAAAAATCAAGTCAGATTCTTGTCTTATTTAAAATAAAATGATATGATAAGGAAAACATAAAGAGAAAGGAGCAAGTAGATCCTCCCGAAGGGACGGATCTGCGAAATGCTATGGAAGATAAATCGGTATGCTATTACTGCGGTACGATCTATGATAAGGAGCTGGAAAAGTGCCCTCTTTGCGGTAGTACCGTCCGCTCCTCCCAGGATGAGGCAGCCAGACCACAGCCCCGTCGCCGCCTGACGGAGCAGGAGCGTAAGGAGCGCCGCCGCAAGACCCGGGGCGGAAAGTTCTCCAAGAAGAGCTCCAAGGTCTCGGCCCGGCCCATTATGATCGCGGCTCTGATTTTCCTGATCCTTGCGGTGCTGGCCCTGGCCTGGTTTATTTTTGATATGCTGGGCTGGATCCCCGGCTTTGAGGACAATGTGGAGCGTGAGACTCCTGCTATCTCCACCCAGGATACCTCCTGCAGTGAGCTGAGCCTCAGCGTCCCGGAGATTCGTTTCAGTGCAGAGGGCGAGAGCGCAAAGCTGGAGGTTCGGGTAAATCTCTATTGCTCTGAGACGGTCTATGTCAACAGCATGAATGAGGCTGTTGCCTCCGTGCCCAGAGACAACGTCCAGACCCAGGAGACCGAGACCTATAAGAGCGCTGTCTTTACCGTCAATGCCGTAGGAGAGGGCGAGACGGAGATCCGTGTCACCTGCGGCGGAAAGGAAGCCGTCTGTAAGGTTATCTGCGAGTTTGTTGCCCCGGTGGATCCCTCTGCTGACAGCACCTCCGATCCTACCGGCCCGGATCAGACCGACCCTGATCCCTCCGAGCCCGATCAAACCGATGAGCCTGCACCCTCTGAGACGGTCGGCGAGGACTATCTCCCCGAGATCAATCAGGAGGGCGATGTGACCTTCACGGCCCGCGGAGAGAAGCTGACCCTCCGTGTGACCAATCTGCCCCAGGGGGAGAAGGCCACCTGGCGCAGCGAGGATGAGTCCATCGTCAAGATCAATTCCTACGGTGAGCTGACGGCCATCGGCGGCGGCAAGACTAAGGTCTATGTGACCGTTGCAGGCAAGACCGCAGAGATCCTGGTGCGCTGCAATTTCGGCGACTTTATTGACCAGGGAGCCCATCTGGAGTCCGGCCGCAGCGATGTTTCCGTGGTGGTGGGCGAGAGCTTCAAGCTCTATCTCTACGACAGCGATGGCGACCGCATTGAGGATGTGACCTATGAGATCTCCGATTCCTCTGTATGTAAGGTAGAGGACGGCCTGGTTACCGCCACCGGCTACGGCACTGCCGAGGTCACCATTGTCTACTACGATATGGAATTTACCTGCATCGTCCGTGTGCGCTGAATATAAGATACTTACCGGCACCCAAGAGCGGTTTTCGCTTTCGGGTGCCGGATTTTTTCAGGTGTCGTCTGCAGCCATAAGGCTTCTTCTCCGAAAAAGCAGGGTAATACACCAAATGCCTGCCAGGCCGACCAGAGCGTAGACGATACGGCTGACCGTGGCTGTCTGACCGCCAAAGATCCAGGCCACCAGGTCAAAGCGGAACAGGCCGATCAGACCCCAGTTCAGAGAGCCGATAATGCTTAAAATCAGCGCAATGGTATCCATAGTTTATCTTCCTCCTCTTTATAGGCTGTCAATAGTATGGTCTGCTTTTTGTTCACTATACGCAAAAAAGTCAAGGAAATTTGTAAAAAACCACAAAGGGAAAAAGCTATGAAAAAAGAAAGAAATGGAGTATAATATAAAGTACCACCCTGTGGCTGCAGCATAGTTTCTGCAGAAGGAAATTTGATTTAGAAAGGCTGATGAATTTATGAACGCATTTTTACCTGCCGATATTCTGTTTCCTCAAGTTGACTCCATGGAGAAATGGGCAGTAATTGCCTGCGACCAGTTTACCTCTGACCCGGCCTACTGGGATCGAGTCAGAAAGAATGCGGAGGGCGCTCCTTCCACCATTAACCTGATCCTTCCCGAGGCAGAGCTGGGCACCGAAAAGGAAGCTGCTCACACCGCCCTGATCAATGCCACCATGGCAGAGTACATTCAGAAGAACATCTTCAAGACACTGGAAAACGCCCTGGTCTATGTGGAGCGTACCCTGGAGAACGGCACCGTCCGTAAGGGCCTTGTGGGCATGGTGGATCTGGATACTTATGACTATTCCATCGGCTCAACCTCTGCCATCCGTGCCACGGAGCGTACGGTGGTGGAGCGCATTCCGCCCCGTATGCGTGTGCGCCGGGATGCCCCCATTGAGCTGCCCCATATCCTGATGCTTTGCGATGACCATGACAAGGTTCTCATCGAGCCCATCGGCGAGAAGAAGGCAGAGCTGGAGAAGCTCTATGATTTTGAGCTGATGGAGGGCGGCAAGCAGATCGCCGGCTGGCTGGTGCAGGGAGAAGAGGCTGAGGCCTTCAATGCCCGCCTTAAAGAGTATACCGCCAATGTGGGAAAGAAATATGAGGGCCTGAAGGGTGTGCCCATGGTCTTTGCCGTAGGCGATGGCAACCATTCCCTGGCTACAGCAAAGTCCTGCTACGAGGAGCTGAAGGCACAGAATCCCGGTGTGGATCTGTCTACCCATCCCGCCCGCTATGCCCTGGTGGAGCTGGAGAATATCCACGATGAGGCCCAGGTCTTTGAGCCCATCCACCGTGTGATCACCAAGTGCGATCCCCGGGCGCTCTTGGCTGCGCTTCAGGCAGAGGCCTGTGCGGAAGAGGGCTTTGCCGTGAAGTGGTATATCGGCGATGAGAGCGGCACGGTATACCTGGATAAGGCCAAGAGCCAGCTGGCCGTGGGCGTGCTTCAGGGCTTCCTGGATGCCTACCTGAAGGAGAATCCCGGCGAGATTGACTACATCCATGACGATGATGCCCTCATCGCTCTGGCGCAGCAGGAGAAGAGCATCGGCTTCCTGCTGCCTGCTATGGAGAAGAGCCAGCTCTTCCGTGGCGTGATCGCAGACGGCATTCTGCCCAGAAAGACCTTCTCCATGGGTCACAGCCGGGAAAAGAGATACTATCTTGAAGGAAGAAAGATCAAATGACAACACTCTATGAGCCTGCCTATGCCAAGGTGAATCTTACCCTGGATGTGGGCAGCAAGCGCCCCGACGGCTACCATGAGATCACCTCCATCATGCAGGCGGTGACTGTTCGGGATGATATCGAGCTGGACTTGGAGACCGGCGAGGGCTGGAAGCTCCTGTGCGACAAGGAGGATATTCCGGCAGATGAGCGGAATCTGGCCTGGAAGGCTGCCCGAGTGTATTTTGACCACCTGGGCGGCGAGCCCAATGGCCTCACCATTCGCATCACCAAGCGCATTCCCTCCCAGGCCGGCCTTGGAGGCGGCAGTGCGGATGCCGCTGCGGTGCTTCGTGCATTGAACCGCTGGAAGGGCTATCCGCTTTCTGTGTTTGCCCTCTGCGAGCTGGGGGCGAAGGTCGGCTCAGATGTGCCCTTCTGTGTCCTCTGCGGTACGGCTCTGGCTCAGGGCCGGGGAGAGAAGCTGACCGCTCTGACCGATATGCCGGAGCTGTTCTATGTGATCTGCAAGCCGGACTTGAGCTTTTCCACGCCGGAGCTTTTTGCCAAGCTGGATGAGGTCATCATCTCCCGGCGTCCCAACCAGACCGCCATGCGTGCGGCGCTGCAGCGGGGGGATCTGGAGCAGATCGGCAAGAACCTCTGCAATGTCTTTGAGGAGGCTGTGCTTCCGGAGCATCCCGAACTGAACTATATCAAGTCCGTGATGATGACCTATGGAGCTTATGGCACTTTGATGACGGGCAGCGGCTCTGCGGTCTATGGGATCTTCGATTCCTTTGAGTATGCTATGGTGGCCTGCACCATGCTGAAGGAGAATTACCCTGCCGTTTTTATGGCAAAATCTGTATAATTGCAAGAAATACCGTCCATACTGTAAGTAATTCTTACATATGGACGGTGTTTTTTATGATAAAACGAGTATGCATCTGGCTGGTGCTGGTATTTGCTGCGGCCTTTCTGCTGTATGGGATCGAGAGTCTTGCCCTGCAGCGGCAGCTTGCCGAAAAGACCATCCGCCTCCACGTCATTGCCAATTCGGATCAGGAAGAGGATCAGGAACTGAAGCTTCTGGTACGGGATGCGGTGCTTCGTGAGGCTCAGCTGCTGACCGAGGGCTGTGACAGCGCTTTAGAGGCCGGTGCTTGCCTTCGGGAGGCCCTGCCAAGACTGCATCAGGCCGCAGAGCAGGTGATCTGCCAACAGGGGAAAACCGATGCTGTTCGGGTTTCTCTGGAAGTTGAGAGCTTCGATACCCGCTATTACGATAGCTTTACGCTGCCGGCTGGGGACTATCCTGCCCTTTGTGTGCGGATCGGTGCTGCAGAGGGAAAAAACTGGTGGTGCGTGGTCTTTCCCTCTTTGTGTACAGCGGCTGGGGCAGAGGAGTTTGACCTCGCTGCACAGGCCGGGGGCTACACCGGTGCGGAGCAGGCTCTGGTCAGCGAAGGGGAGCAGGGCTATGTCCTCCGCTTTAGAACCTTGGAGTGGATCCGTAAGCTAACAGAGTTATTTTCCTGATTGGAAAAATCACAAATCTGTGATATGATAGCACTGAGGTGATATGAATGCTTCATTTATGGCTCAGTACCGATCGAAAACGAAATACCCGGCAGGCCTTTTCCCTGATCCGGGAGAACTACCGTCCCGAGGGGGATACGCAGATCCTCCTGGTGCCGGAGCAGTTTTCCCATTCCGTTCAGGAGGACTTCTGCCGCATCGCCGGTGACCGTGCCAGCCTGATGGCGCAGGTGCTGGATTTTACCCGTCTGGCTGAGGAGGTATTCTCCCGGGAGGGTGGCATCGCCGATACCCGTACCGGAGATGCGGGGCGGCTTTTGATCATGTCTCTGGCGGTGGAGCAGGTGCGCTCCCGACTGAAGATCTACGCCAATGCTGCGGATAAGCCGGAGTTTCTCTTGCAGCTGCTGGCTATGCTGGATGAGTTCCGCAGCTACTGCGTCACGCCGGAGTCCCTGCGCTCGGCCTCCGGCCGCCTGGAGGGAGTCCTGGGCCAAAAGGCCGAGGAATTTGCGCTCCTGATGGAGAGCTATGATGCAGTCTGTGAGACCTGCGGGCAGAACCCTCAGAGCCTGCTGAATCAGCTGTTGGACAGTTTGCAGGAGAGCGACTATCCTGCGGACAAGCTGTTTTATATCGAAGGCTTTACGGATTTTACCGGTGTGCAGCAGGAGATCCTGACAGAGCTTCTGCTGAAGGCCCCGGCTGTACATATTTTTTTACAATGTCCCGATTTGGATGGGAGAACCCAGCAGCACGATACCGCCCGCAATGCGGCAAAGCAGCTGCTCTCCATTTGCGGCCGTTGCGAGATCCCCTGGAAATTGCATCCGGATGATTTCGGATGCGAGGATGAGCTGTCTTATCTGCGGCAGCGGCTGTTTTCCGGGGCTTGCATCCCCGCTGCCTCCGATGCGGATACGGTTTCTTTTCTGCTTGCACCCGATAGTCTGCAGCAGTGCCGTATTGCCGCAGGGCAGATCCTGCGTAGGACGGCAGAGGGCGTGCGATACCGCAGCATCCAGATCGCCTGCGCAGACTATGAGGCGGATCGCCCTGTGCTGGAGTCGGTTCTGCGTCGAGCCGGTATCCCTGCCTATTTTGCCGGAAATACAGATATCCTAAGGCAGCCGCTGATCCATATGCTCCTTTCTGCCCTTACCGCCGCAACGGGTGGCATGGACCAGGAAGCGGTGCTGTCTTATGTGAAATCCAGCTTCTCTCCCCTGAGTCGGGAGCGGAGCGATTGTCTGGAAAATTATATCCTGCTCTGGGATATCTCCGGGAAGAGCTTCCAGGAGATCTGGGCCATGCATCCCAAGGGCTTGAATCAGGAAGAGACGGAGACTTCTGCCCGGGAGCTGCAGCAGCTGCTCTCTGACCGTCGGGTGGCCATCGAGCCTCTGCTTCGGCTGAGCAAAAAGCTGAAGAAGGCTGCTAACACCGGGGAGATGACCCTGTCATTTTATGATTTTTTGCATGATATTTCCATTCGGGAGCGCCTGGAGGAGCTGGCCCAGCAATGCTTTGACCGTGGGGAGCATCGCCGCTCTCAGGAATATGTCCAGCTTTACGATATTCTGACAGAGCTTTTGGAGCAGATTTATGGGGTTCTGGGCAGCAGTGTCCACAGTGGCGAGGAGTTCCTCGGGATCTTCCGCACGGCGCTCAGCCGCTGCTCTGTAGGTACGATCCCAGCGGGGCTGGACTGTGTTACCGTGGGCGATCTTTCCTCTCTGCGCCATTGCGATTGCGATGAGCTGTTCCTCCTTGGTGCCAATGAAGGCTGCTTCCCCGGCACCTCCGATCGCCGCAGCCTTCTGACAGATCGGGAGCGCCGCAGCCTGATGGATCTGGGAATTGGCGTATCTCCCACAGCAACAGGATGGCTGGAACGTGAGCTGGCTACCATCGACAGCGTACTCAATGGCCCCCGTAGAAGGCTCTGGCTGGGGGCTTTGGAGGGGAAGGAGTCCTATTTCTTCCGCCGTGCCCTGGAGCTTTTCCCCCAGAGTCCACGCTACACAGAGGATGTGGAGCTGATCTGCCGCAGCCACCGGGATCACCTGGAATATCTGACGACCCATGAAATTCGGGAGGGGATCGCCGAAGCCGCTTCTGTGGATATGGAGCGCCTGCTTTCCGGCGCACGGTATAGCCCCGAGAACCTGAATCCCGAAGCGGTGCGAGCCCTGTATGGAAAAACCCTGCGGCTCTCCTCCTCCAAGATCGACTGTCTGGCCTCCTGCGGTATGCAGTATTTTCTTAATTATGGGCTGAAAGCAAAGGAGCGGAAGAGTGTCAAAATGGATGCCTCTTTATTCGGCACCTTCGTTCACTATGTCCTGGAGCATACCACGAAGGATGTGATCGCCCTGGGAGGCTTTCACCGGGTTTCCCTGTCTAAAACCATGGAGATCGCTGCGGCCCATATGGAGGAGTATACTAACCGGGAGCTGAAGGATCTCTGGAACTCCCAGCGAGCGGAGTATCTGTTCCGCAGAAACTTCGCCGAGGTAGAAGAGGTGGTTCGGGATCTGCATGAGGAGCTTTCCCGCAGCCAGTTTATCCCATCGTATTTTGAATTGAACTTTGGGAAAGGCGGCGCCCTGCCGGAGATCCGCATCCTTGGAAAAGAGATGACGGCAACCATCGAGGGCTATGTAGACCGTGCGGATCTCTGGCGCAAGGGAGATAAGCTCTATGTCCGCATTGTGGACTATAAGACGGGCAAAAAATCCTTTGACTATTCCAAAATCTACTACGGCATTGGCCTGCAGATGCTAATCTATCTCTTTGCCCTGGAACGGGAGGGGCAGGTGCTCTGCAATGCACCTTTGACCCCGGCAGGCGTGCTTTATTTCCCGGCCAGAGCAGAGGCGGTCTCAGTCAAAAGCCGTGTGGAGCTGCCGGACGGGGAGAAAAAGAAGCGTGAGTACCGGAAACGCAGCGGCCTTGTGCTGGACTCCGGCCCTGTTTTGGATGCCATGGAGGCCTGCCCCGAAGGTAAAGCACCCCTTTATCTGCCCTATAAGGTGGATAAGCAGGGCGAACGCAAGGGTGACCTGGCCAGCACCGAGGAATTGGCCCTCCTGGGGGAATTCGTATTTCGGAAGCTGGCGCAGCTGGGTGACCAGCTCTATAGCGGTGATATCAGTCCTGCGCCCTACGAGTTAGACGGAGCGACTCCCTGCGCCTGGTGCTGCTATGGCAGCGTGTGCCGGGAGAATAAAAAACCAAGGCTTTTGGATAAGCTGAAAAATCAGGATGCCTTTTGGGCGTTGATCCGTGAGGAGGTGGAAAACGGTGGGTGAGATCGTTCTGACTTCTGAGCAGAAGGCGGTGGTAGATAACCGTGGCGGTACGCTGCTGGTTTCCGCCGCTGCAGGCTCAGGTAAGACCAAGGTGCTGATCGACCGGGTAATGAAGAAGGTCTGCACCGAGGGCTGCAATGTAGATGATTTTTTGATGATCACCTTTACTAAGGCAGCCGCCACGGAGCTTCGGGCGAAGCTGATCACCCAGCTGAGCGAGCTTCTGGCAGGGGACCCTGCCAACCATCATCTGCAGAAGCAGATGAACCGTGTCTATTTGGCGCAGATCTCTACGGTACACGCCTTCTGCAAGACTCTGCTTCGGGACTACGCCCATGAGCTGGAGCTTCCGGCAGACTTCCGGATCTGTGATGATCAGGAGCGCCTGACCCTTCAGCGCAGGGCTATGACCATCTGCCTGGAGCAGAGCTACAGCCGGGAGCAAACGCAGCCGGAGATCCTGGCTGCCACCAATATGCTGGGCATTGGCCGTGATGATACCCGCCTGGAAGATCTGATCCTGAAGCTCTATGATAATCTGCGCAACTACAAGGATCCAAAAGCCCGTGCAGCAGAGCTTTATGACAGCCTGAACT
>JAFQCY010000160.1 GCA_017399355.1 Oscillospiraceae bacterium | reverse complement strand
TGGAGCGGCTCAGGATGGCATTGAAGATATAGAAATAGGGATTCTCCGTGGTGGAGGCGATGAGGGTGATCTTGCCGTTTTCAATATGCTCCAGGAGAGACTGCTGCTGGTGCTTATTGAAGGACTGGATCTCGTCTAAGTACAGCAGCACACCGTTGGGGGCCATGAAGGTATCCAGCTGGGCCACGATCTCCCGGATATCCGAGGTGGAAGCGGTGGTGGCATTGAGCTTATAGAGGGTGCGCTTTGTGGCCTTGGCGATGATATTGGCCACGGTGGTCTTGCCGGTGCCGCTGGGGCCATAGAAGATCAGGTTGGGCACTCTGCCGGACTCGATCATGCGGCGGAGCAGCTTGCCCTCGCCCAGGATCTCCTCCTGGCCGTAGACCTCATCGATGGTTTGGGGCCGAAGCTCGTCGGCCAGGGGCTGGTACATGGGGGATGCCTCCTTTCGGCGGTGGAGTAACGGGCGCACACATGGGTGCGCCCCTACGGGTTTCTTTGGAAATAGCGCTTAGAAGGGCATGAGGGGGGCGGAGCCGTCATCCTCGGCGGCCTCCACCTTTTGGATGGGGGCATCGTAGCTGTAGCTGTCGTTGACCCGGACGGTGACGGTATCGCCCACTTTTTTGCCCAGAACCGCCTTGCCCAGAGGGGACTCCAGGCTGATGAAGCCACGATCCGGCTCTACCCGGACGGTGGTGACCACCTGGATGACCATGGTCTCCTCATCCTCGGGGAGGTAGAGGGTGACCCGGTCATAGAGCTTTACGCCCTCGGACTGAGCCGCAGGCTCGTCATCGATGACCTGGGCGGTCTTGATCATATTCTGCAGGTAGCGCATACGGCTGTCGTTACGGCGCTGGGCCTGCTTGGCGGCCTTGTACTCGTAGTTCTCGCTGAGGTCGCCGAATTCACGGGTGCGCTTGACCTCCTCCATGATCTTGGGGCGCTGGTTCAGACGGCGATCCTCCAGCTCCGCCTCCATGAGGGCAATGTCTTTTTTGGTGAGTTTATCGTACATTTCTTACTCCTTTTCGGGGATAAAGTCCTCAAAAATCAGGATAGAGCCCTCCCGGCGCAGCTTCTTCGCCCGGCGGGGGGAGTTGACCGTCCAGCTGAACTCCTGCACGCCCCAGAGCTTGCGGCACAGGCGCAGGGACAGGTTGCGGCGGTCGGAAAAGCGGTAGGCCACGAAGTGGGGCACCGTGAGGAAATTGCACATGAGATTGGTCAGAAAGAAGGCCAGAGGGGCGGATAAGCCGCTGCGATCCTTCATAAAGTTGGAGGCCAGCTGGCCACGGATGATCTCCGGGCGGTTCTTCTTCAGCCAGAGGAGCGCCCGGGGGTCAAAGGACTCGATGCAATACTGCAGCTGGGGGTACTGATCCAGCAGCTTGCAGGTGGCCTCTGCCAGGGCGGCATGGTTCTTGGCATGGGGCTTCAGCTCCACCACCAAGGGGGTCTGACCGGCGAACATAGGCAGCACCTCTTCCAGGAAGGGGATGGGCTCGCCGGTCTCCTCCAGGAAGTAGCCACGCAGCTCCCGGGCGGTGCAGTCGCAGACCTTGCGATCCACACCGGCGGTACGCAGGAGGCTCTCATCATGGATGACCACCAGGCGGCCATCCTTGCTGAGGTGGACATCCAGCTCGGCGCCATAGCCCTGCTCCACCGCCCTGCGGAAGGCCAGGAGGGAGTTTTCGGGGACGGAGGCCTTTTTGCTATGGAGGCCGCGGTGGGCATAGTGATACCGGGCAAGGCCGTGGAAATCACCACTGCTGCGCTTACCACGGAGGGCAAGGATCCAAAGACCTGCCAGAAGCAGCGGGATCAGCAGAAGGATCAGGATCCACATATGCCTCAATCCTCCACATCCAGGGCTTCCAGGCCCTTCTTTGCGGTGGGCTTATTGTCGCCGTGGAACACGAAGAGCATGGTCACGAAGGCCAGGCCTGCGAAGATGGCTGCATAGGGGAAGAGGACGGTCATGCCCAGCTTGTCCATCAGGAAGCCGGAGAGCATGGGGGTGAGGGTCTGGGCTGCCATGCTGGCGGTATAGTAGATGCCGGTGTACTTGCCCACGTCGGAGCCCTTGCACATCTCCACCACCATGGGGAAGGAATTGACATTGATGGTGGCCCAGCCGATACCGGCCAGGCAGAACATGGTGTTCATCAGCCAGGTGGGGCTGCTCTGGCGCAGGAAACCTGCCACGGCAAAGGAGGTGGTGAGCATGACGATACCGGCCAGGATGGTCTTCTTTCTGCCCACACGGGAGGCCACGAAGCCCACGGGCAGGTAGGAGATGATGGCAGCGCCCTGGGCCAGCATAAGGGTCAGGTTGTAGTCCTTATTGAGGATATTGCCGGCATAGACGGAGTATTTGGAGGTGATGGCATTGTAGCCGAAGAACCAGAGGACGATGGAGGCCAGGAGGAACACCAGGCTGCGGCGACGGGCACGGCTGAGGGCCTGCTTTTCGGACTTTTCCTCCGATTCCTTCTCCTCCAGGCCCAGGCGCTTGGTCTCCGCCTCCATCTCACGGACGAAGCGGGGCTCTTTGACCTGCCAGAGGAAGATGGCCAGGGCCAGGAGCATGAGACCTGCCACCACGGCGAAGTAGAGGCGGTAGCTCATCATGGCATTGTGCAGAGAGCCGGTGGCAAAGACGATGCCCAGGCCCAGCACCAGCATACCGCCTGCCGTACCCATGAGGTTGATGACCGCATTGGCCTTGGAGCGCAGGGGCTTGATGGTCACATCGGGCATCAGGGCCACGGCAGGAGAGCGGAAGATGGCCATACTCAGAAGCACCATCAGCAGAACCGCAATAAAGAGGATCAGAATGCCGGGGTTGGCATCGGTCTGGGCTGCGGCATAGGCCTGACGGGCCGGGATCACGAAGTCCGTATACTGGGGGTTGGTAAAGGCTTTGTCCTCCGCCTGCTTGGCCACGGCATCCGCATGGTCCGCAGAGAAGGCCAGGGTATAGGGGGCATCGGCAGAGACGCTATAGAGAGTGCCGTCCCGTTTCTCCAGCTGGAAGCTGATGGAGGCAAACTCCTCCCGGGTGAAGAGCTCCTGCAGGACATAGCTGTCGCCATCGGGAGTGCGGAGGGTCTCGGCGCTCTGGCTGTCGTAGATGGTCTGAAGTGCGGCAGGAGAATCCACCTCTGCCACGGCAGAGACGTTCTTCAGCTGGGCCATATCCACGAAGGACAGCACCACCAGCAGCACGGCAGCCAGCACCGTACCGGTGACGATAAAGGGGGTACGTCTGCCACGGCGGCTGCGGCAGCGGTCAGACAGCGTGCCAAAGAGGGGCAGCAGGAACAGGGCCAGGATGTTATCCAGGGCCATGATCACGCCGGAGGCCGTCTGGGACAGGCCGAATTTGTTGGTCAGGGCCAGGGGGATGGCATTGTCATAGGCCTGCCAGAAGGCGCTGATGAGGAAAAAGGCAAAGCCGACGAAGATGGTGCGCTTGTAATTGAGCTTCATAGTTCTATCTCTCCTGTCAGATCATGGAATACTGCTCGGATATGGGGGTAGACCCAGGTGGGTTTTTCGGGGCTGGAGGCGATGTCCTCCTGACGGCTCTCGCCGGAGAGGACTAAGATGGTATCGATCCCTGCGTTGACACCGCAGGCAATATCCGTATAGAGGCGGTCGCCTATGAGGAGGGTCTGGGCCTTGCTGTAGCCCCAGGCCTCCATAGCAAGGAGGGCCATCTCCGGCTTGGGCTTGCCGATAAAGACCGGGCGGCGGCCGGTGGCACGGAAGAGCATCTCGCAGACCGAGCCGCAGTCGGGGACGAAGCCATACCAGGTGGGGCAGACCCAGTCGGGATTGGCGGCGATGAAGTCCACGCCACGGTTTAAAAGGATGCAGGCATCCTCTAATTTTTGGAAGGTCAGCTCCGTATCAAAGCCGCAAACCAGGGCATGGATGTCCTCTTCCAGGCGGTCGGTGATACAAAAGCCTGCCTGGGAAAGCTGGCTGCGGAAGGAGGCTGTGCCGAAGGCATAGAGCTTTTTGGAGCCGTAGCCATTTTTTCGCAGGTAGACGATGAGGGCATCCACAGAGGTCAGGAAGTCCTCCTTAAGGGCAGGAATGCCCAGGCGCTGCATTTTTGCTATGTAAGCCTCCACACTGCGGGAGGAATTGTTGGTTAAGAACAGGTACTTGCCGCCCGTGGCCTTCACATAGTCCAGGAAGTCCACAGTGCCATCGAACAGCTCCTCGTCCAAGTAGATGGTGCCGTCCATATCCAGCAGGAATAGTCGTTTCTCTTGAAGGGACAAGGCATGGTCTCCTCTCTGTTTCTTAATTGTATTATTATACCGTTTTTTGCCCCCAATGGCAAGGAGGAAATGGAGAATCGTGACGAACCGAGGGATCGGCTCTGCCGATGGTATGAAAATAGAGTCAAATCGATGTTTATCGAACTGCCGAAGGCACCCAATGCCTCCCTTGTTAAAGGTAAGTGAGACCCCAAATTTTCAATTTGGTTGGTCGAACTTATGCCTTGTGCTGAGGTGGGTCGCCTTGAAAAGTCGACTCGGAGGGATTCCGCACGCGGCAACACCGTTATTCTGCAAGGTTTTCGGCGAATTCGTACTGCCTGCACGAATCCCCCCGGATCGCCTTATAGGCGATCCGACCCCCTTTAACAAGGGGGTCTTTGGTACAGGCAAACTGTTCGGCAAATTTCTGTTTGACGGTGCTGCTGCGGATCAGCCCAGGAAGAAATCCATGGCCAGCATGAGGCAGAAGCCTGCCAGGAGGGCATAGGTGGCGCCACGCTGGCTGCCGTGGGCATGGGTCTCGGGGATCATCTCATCGCTGATGACATAGAGCATGGTGCCGCCGGCAAAGGCCAGGGCAAAGGGTAAAATGGCGGCGGAGATGCTGACGGCAAAGTAGCCCAGGAGGGTACCCACCACCTCCACCAGGCCCGTGGCCATGGCGCAGAGGAAGGTACGCTTGCGGCTCATACCGGCGGCCAGCATGGGGGCGATGATGACCATGCCCTCGGGGATATTCTGCAGGGCGATGCCCCCGGCCACAGTCAGGGCTCCGGCCGGATCATCGGTGCCGAAGCTGACACCGGCGGCGATGCCCTCGGGGAAATTGTGGATGGCGATGGCCATGACAAAGAGCAGCACCTTCCCCAGGCGCTCCTCGCCCTTGGGGTGGGACTCCTGCTCCACACCGGCCAGGCGGTGGAGATGGGGCACCAGGCGGTCTGCCAGGTTCAGGCAGAAGGCGCCGCAGAAAATGCCTGCCACGGTAATGAGCAGAGAGAAGCGCCCCTCGCTCTCCAAAGAGGGCAGGATCAAGCCCACCACCGCTGCCGCCAGCATCACACCTGCGGCAAAGGCCATGACGATATCGCTGAATTTATGGGTCATCCGCTTGAAGGCAAAGCCCAGGATCGAGCCGATCACCGTGGCTCCGCCCACACCCAAAGCAGTCAGTAAAACCAGTTCCATTGCAGTTGCCTCCTTTTTCGGCTTCTTACATCATACCCGATATTTGGCAAAATGTCCATAGCCGAAGGAAGTTTTCCCCGGAAAGTCTTGACGTAAAAGCAGAATCTGATAAAATAGAGGGAAGAAAAAGGAGGCGCATCCGGTTGAACAGCGCAGAACTGCATTATAAAAAGATGACGGAGACCAAGGTCTCTGCCCTGATCCTGCAGCTGGGGATCCCCACCACCATCTCCATGCTCATCACCAATATCTACAACATGGCCGATACCTACTTTGTGGGCACGCTGGGCGAGAGCGAGCAGGCAGCCACCGGCATCCTCTTTGCCCTGCAGGCCATTATCCAGGGCATATCCTTTATGCTGGGCCACGGCTCCGGCACCAACGTGGCCAAGGCCCTGGCAGACAAGGACACCAAGGAGGCAAGCACCTACGTCTCCACGGCCTTCTTCTCCGGGGCTGCCATCGGCGGCCTGATCACCCTCCTGGGCCTCTGCCTCTTGACCCCCCTGATGCGGCTTTTGGGCAGCACGGAGACCATTCTGCCCTTCTCCAGGGACTATGGCTTCTGGGTGCTGGCATCCTGCCCCTTTATGGTCTGCTCTTTGATCTTGAACAACAACCTGCGCTTTGAGGGCAAGGCCTTCTTTGCCATGTTCGGCCTGACCGCAGGCGGCCTGTTGAACATCTTCGGCGACTGGCTGCTGGTGAGCCGGCTGGGCCTGGGGGTCTACGGCGCAGGCCTGTCCACCGCCGTGTCCCAGTTTGTCAGCTTTGCGATCCTGCTGATCATGCACTGCAAGACTGCCCAGGGCCGGATCTCCATCCGCCATATCAGCCGCAAATTCCGGATCTATTTCACCATTATGCGGGTGGGCTTCCCCTCCCTGATCCGTCAGGGCCTCACCGCCCTCTCCGGCAGTCTCTTAAATAACCTGACCAAGCCCTTTGAGGATGCGGCCATCGCCGCCATGAGCGTGGTCAACCGCTACTCCATGTTCGTCATGTGCGTGGGGCTGGGCATCGGCCAGGGCTTCCAGCCCGTGGCAGCCTTTAACTACGAGGCGAAGAAGTACGACCGGGTGAAGCGTGGGCTGCTCTTTACCATCTGCTTCGGGCTGATCTTTGTGGGCGTGATGTCCACGGTGAGCCTGATCTTTGCCGAGGAGATCGTCCGGCTCTTCCAGGAGAGCCCGGCGGTCATTGAAGTGGGAGCTGTGGCCCTGCGCTATTCCGCAGCGGCCCTGTGCTTCATGCCCCTGAGCATCCCCGTGAATATGCTCTACCAGAGCATCCGCAAGGCCGGCATCGCCTCCCTCCTCGCCACCCTGCGCTCCGGTGCCCTGCTGATCCCCATTCTGCTCATCGGCGTGCCCATTCTGGG
>JAFQCY010000159.1 GCA_017399355.1 Oscillospiraceae bacterium | reverse complement strand
GCGATTTTCCTTGTGGCATGATTTTAAAAATCGGCTTCGCCGATTACAAGAGGCCACGGGTTCATCTGTGCTTATAAAATATGAAAGCCTGTACTTCTTTCGAAGCACAGGCTATGGTCGGAGTGACGGGATTCGAACCCGTGGCCTCTTGGTCCCGAACCAAGCGCGATACCAAACTTCGCCACACCCCGAAAGCATAGATATTATACGCATTTGCCTTGGTTTTGTCAAGGGAAAAAGAATAATTTGCCCCTTTCTCCATAAAATACTACAGAGGTGAGGGGAGTGCTCTTTGGCTTTGTTCGCAGATGGCAGCGCCGGATTATCGTTTGCCTGCTGATCGTGATATTTGTACTGGTCATGAAGCAAAAGCATCCGCAGCTTGGTCAGACGGTAGGACGGTGGATCAGCGGGGCAAAGGATTCCAGAGCTGCCAGGGCGGTTTCTTCCATGGTAGAGAGTCTTTCGGAAGGCGATGATCTGAAAAAAGCAGTGGAGGTGTTCTGTGAAGGCTGGAATGGTATGGAATAGGGTCACAATCAGCCCCGGCTTCCTGGTATTTTTCTGCGCCTATTACTATTTTGATCCGGCAGGTACCTTTTGGCCCTTTTTCCTTGGGGCTTCTGCTCATGAATTGGGTCATTTAACTGCTCTGAAGCTGCTGCGTGTCCCGGTACATTCCCTCCGTTTCGGCGCAAGCGGAGCTTGCTTGGAAACAGCTAATATGAGCTACCGCAAGGAATTCCTTTCAGCTGCTGCCGGGCCGGCAGCAAATTTGCTGTTAGCGCTGGGCTTTCTGCATCGGGAGCCTGTGTTTGCTCTGGTGAATCTTGCACTCTTGCTATATAATCTACTCCCGTTTTATCCGCTGGATGGCGGCCGTATTCTTCGCTGTATGCTCCAATTTCTTCTGGGGAGCGGAAGAGCTGCTATGCTTACCGAGCGTATTGCATCGGGCTGCTGCCTGCTGCTTTTGTGGGGCTTGAGTATCTATCTCACCTGTATTCTCCATGAGGGACTTTGGCCCGTTCTTCTCTGCGCCCTGATCACGGTTCGCATTGCCGGGACGATTTTCCCGGAACGTGGAAATTTTACGAATAAAAGGATTGACAAATCCAAAATTGCGTGCTAAAATAATCGAGCTGTGATTCGGAGAGATGTCCGAGCGGTTTAAGGAGCCGGTCTTGAAAACCGGTGACGCAGCAATGCGCCGTGGGTTCGAATCCCACTCTCTCCGCCACTTTCTCCTATATACTGTATCGATTCGGAGTGATACCCAAGAGGCCGAAGGGGCTCCCCTGCTAAGGGAGTAGGCGTGTAAAAAGCGCGCGAGAGTTCAAATCTCTCTCACTCCGCCATGAAAAGACCGTGGTTGCTTTGCAATCACGGTCTTTTCAGCTGAATTTGGCCATCTCCGAGCGATGAAGGTTATATATAAAATCAGCCGTATCCCGAAATTTCGGGATACGGCTGATTTCATATTACCAGATCACAACTCTCTTGGAGGGAGCGATATACATTTTGTCGCTCTTCTTAACCTTGAAGGTTTCATACCACTCGGGGAAGTTTCTGGGGGGCATATTGGCACGGAGAATGTTGGGGCCGTGGACGTCTACCTGCAGAAGCAGTGCCTGGTACTCAGGCTTGGCCTTCTGGCACCAGACCCTTGCCCAGTTGGTGAAGTACTCTTCGAAGGAAACTCCTTCGCTGGAGGACATGATGTCCAGCGTGACAGCCATACCGCCGTTGTCGGCAATATTCTCGCTGACGGTAAACTTGCCGTTGACCTTGCCCCAGGGCAGCTCGATGCCGTCGAACTGCTTGATCATGGCGTTGACCTTCTTATTGAACTTCCGCTCGTCGGCCTTGGTCCACCAGTTATTCAGGTTGCCCAGCTCGTCGCACTTTGCGCCGTTGGAGTCGAAAGCATGGGAGATCTCGTGGCCGATGACAGCGCCGATACCGCCCAGGTTTTCGCTTCTGCTCTGCTTAATGGAGTAGAAGGGAGCCTGCAGGATGGCAGCGGGGAAGGTGATGTCATTGACAAAAGGATCATAGCAGGCATTGACCATATGGCCGGGCATTGCCCAGTGGGTACGGTCGACTTCCTTGCCGAGCTTAGCGAAGTTCTCAAGAATTCGGATTTTTCTCAGAGTAGAAACAGCGTCGTAGAGGGACTTGCTCTCGTCAAAGACCAGCTTGTCGTAGATCTCCTCTACACGGTCGGGATAGCCCATCTTAATGCCCATGGTGGACAGCTTCAGGATGGCCTTGTCCTTGGTGGCCTGCTCCAGAATGTCGTTATCCTTAATGCGCTTCTGATAAGTGGCAACGATCTGACGGACGATGTCGATGATATCGGCCTTTGCTTCTTCGCCGAAATACTTTTCGCCATAGTACAGGCCGACGGGCTCGCTGTACATGCCGGATGCCAGCTGATAGGCAAACTTCTCGGGGGTGGAGACCGCTGCAATGCCGGAGAGGGCTCTGCGGAACCCACCGCCCAGATCACGGAGCTCCTCGGAGAGCAGAGAGCAGCTGCCCATCAGGCTGGTCACATATGCCCAGGCCTTATACATCTCGAAATTATCGGGATTGAAGACTTCCTTGAAGTTCTTAAAGTATCTGGGCTCAGCTACGATGATCTCCTCAGGGATCAGGCCGAACAGATCGGTAAGCAGCTTCTTCAGGTTCAGAGGCTTGACCATGCCGGCCACTCTGCCGGTCTTCATGGGGTTGTACATCTTGGTGTACTCAGACCACTCTTCGTTGCTCTTGACGTACTTGGCAATCAGAGCGTCAAAGGAGAGGGTGTTCTTGAGCAGGGCATCTGCTTCTTCTTCGCTGTGGCCTGCAATGGCCAGTACCTGCTTGGCAAAGCCGCTCCACATATTCAGGAGCATCTCTTTCTGCTGCTCTTTGCCCTCGGCGTAGTAGGAGGTATCGGGCAGGATCACGCTGGGGCCCTGGATCATCACACAGTGATGGGTGGTGTCCTTCATGTTGGGCTCAACGGCGATGTTGATGGGCATTGCGATCCCCTTGAGGATCAGCTCCTTGGTGTGGAGGTTGTAGCCACGCAGGCTGCTCAGCTTTTTGAGGATGGCGAGGTTTTTCAGTGCAGGCTTGATGCCGTGCTTTTTCTTTCGCTTTACGTCCTTGGCCAGAGTGTAGAGCTTGCAGGCTCTGGCAAGGTAGTCATTGGGGTAGGAAGCCTCTGCGCACATAGTGTTGAATTCACCGATCATCAGCTTTTCAACATCGGTGGACAGCGCAGCAAAGCCGCCTGCCATGGGCATATCATCGGGAATGACCAGCTCTTCCAGCTTTTCCCGGTTGACATAGGTATACAGATCGTCCTGAATTCTGATGTTTTCCATAGAAATCTCCTTTGTTATGTGATTCAAAAGAATGAAATTATTGTAACATATAGAAACCTGCTTGTAAATACCGGAAGTGCAGGTCTTTGGGGGATCAGACAAATTATGAGAGCTCAATCATATTGGTATAGAGCTGGTAGTATTTGCCTTTCTGCTTCAGCAGCTCATCGTGGTTGCCTCGCTCAATGACCTTGCCCTGCTCCAGCACGATGATGGCATCGGCATTGCGGACGGTAGACAGACGGTGGGCAATGACAAACACCGTTCTGCCCTTCATCAGAGCATCCAGGCCCTTTTCAATTAGCTTTTCTGTTCTGGTATCCACGGAAGAGGTGGCCTCGTCCAGAATCAGCACCGGAGCTTCAGAAACTGCTGCACGGGCAATGGCCAGAAGCTGCCGCTGACCCTGGGACAGATTGGCACCGTCGGAATAGAGAATGGTATCATAGCCCTGGGGCAGGTGAGAGATGAAGTAATGGGCATTGGCGATTTTCGCTGCACGGATGCAGTCCTCATCGGTGGCATCCAGCTTGCCGTATCGGATGTTCTCCATTACCGTGCCGGTGAAGAGGTGGGTATCCTGTAAAACGATGCCCAGGGAGCTGCGCAGATCGTGCTTGCGGATCTCCCGCACATCAATGCCGTCATAGGTGATCACGCCGGCCTGAATGTCGTAGAAACGGTTGATGAGGTTCGTAATGGTGGTCTTGCCGGCGCCCGTAGAGCCTACAAAGGCGATCTTCTGGCCGGGCTTGGCATAGAGAGACAGATCCTTCAGTACGGGTTTCCCTTCAATATAGGAGAAATCTACGTTGTGGAAGCGTACATCACCCTTCAGGGGGACGACCGTGCCGTCTTCCATGATCCAGTCGTACTCTCTGCCACGCTGCTCCAATCTCACCGTACCCTCATCGATCTCGTCCTTGCTGTCCAGTACGCCGAAGATCCGCTCCGCACCGGCTAAGGCCAGCATAATGGAATTAAACTGCTCTGAAATCTGGCTGACACGGTTGGCAAAGTTGCGGATATACTGCAGGAAGGCAATGAGGATACCGCCGGCGCCCTCACCGGTGAGCCACAGTACGCCGATGGCGCAGGTCAGGGCATAGAAAATATGGGAGAGATTATTTAGAATGGGGCCAATCACCGAGGTAGCGGTGGTGGCGGTGGTAGAGGTATGGTAGAGATCTTCGTTGATCAAATCAAAATCCGACATGACCTTGTTTTCGTGGGTAAAGACCTTAATATCATGCTGGCCGGAGATCATTTCCTCCATATAGCCATTGACCCGGGCGGCATTTTTTTGCTGGGCCCGGTAACTGCGGCCGGAGATCTTGGTGGTGATCCGAACCACCACAACGACAATTCCGGCCAGGGCCACCATCATGGCAAAGAGCTTCATAGAGAGCACCAGCATCATGAAGACGGTACCGATCAAAGAGGTGACGGAGATCAGCAGCTGGGTGATGCTGTGCTGCAGCAGCTCGTTGGTGGCCTCGATGTCATTGGTGAAGTAGCTCATGAGGCTGCCGTTGGTATGCTGATCCAGATAGCTGATGGGCAGGCGCTGCATCTTGTCGAAAAGCTCCGTGCGAAGCTGGCACATGATCACCGTGCTGCACTTCAGCATCAGAAGGTTCAGCAGGTAATTGGTCACAGCGCTGAGAATATACAGAGCTGCAAGACCGATAATCAGGGCAATATACTTGCTGTAGGTTTCGCTGACACCCAGAGCGCTACCCTCCAGCAGATCCACCAGAGGCCGCATCACATAAGAAGCACCAATGGTAGCGGCGGAGTAGACCAGGATGGTAATTACGGCAGCAATGAGAATGGGACGGCAATGCTTAAAATAGCGGAACAGGCGGAGCAGGGTGCCGATGGGAGTCTGGGCCTTGGAATAGTTACGAAGTTCGACTTTAGCCATGTTCCTGCACCTCCTGACTCATCTGGCTCTCGTACACATCCTGATAGATCTGGCTGCGAGCCATCAGCTCTTCGTGGGTGCCGATATCAGACAGGCGGCCCTCATCCAGTACCAAAATGCGGTCGCAGGTCATGATGGAGGCGATGCGCTGGGCAATGATCAGCTTGGTGGTGCCGGGGAGGGAATTACGCAGCGCCCTGCGAATGTGCTCATCTGTGGCCATATCCACGGCGCTGGTGGAGTCATCCAGGATCAGGATCTTGGGCGCCTTGATCACCGCACGGGCAATGCGCAGGCGCTGCTTCTGTCCGCCGGAGAGGTTGGCGGCATTTTGCTCCAGTACGGTCTCATAGCCGTCGGCAAAGCGGTCGATATACTCATCTGCGCAGGCAATGGCGCAGGCTGCCTTCATCTCATC
>JAFQCY010000158.1 GCA_017399355.1 Oscillospiraceae bacterium | reverse complement strand
GACCGCCGGCCCCTCCGTCCCCGTGGAGATCACCGGCCTTGCCGAGACCCCCGCACCCGGCGATGAGTTCAACGCCGTTGCCGACGAGCGCATGGCCCGTCAGCTGGTGGAGCAGCGCAAGCAGGCCGAGAAGGATGCCCTGGCCAAGCTCAACAACAAGGTCACTCTGGATAACCTCTTTGCCAAGATGCAGGAGGGCGAGATGAAGGAGCTGAACCTGATCGTCAAGGCCGACGTCCAGGGCTCTGCCGAGGCCATCAAGGCCAACCTGGAGAAGATCAGCAACGAGGAAGTCCGTGTCCGTGTGATCCACGCCGCCGTTGGCGCCATCAACGAGTCCGATATCCTCCTGGCCTCCACCGCCAATGCCATCATCGTGGGCTTCAATGTCCGTCCCGATGCCGCAGCCGCCGCCTCTGCCCAGCGCAGCAAGGTGGATATGCGGATGTACCGGGTGATCTACGATGCCATCGAGGAGATCGAGACCGCCATGAAGGGTATGCTGGCGCCCAAGTTCCGTGAGGCTATCCTGGGTCACGCCGAGGTGCGTATGACCTATAAGGTCTCTGCCATCGGCACCATCGCCGGCTGCTATGTCAAGGACGGCAAGGTCACCCGTGATGCCCAGGTTCGTGTGCTCCGTGACAATATCGTCATCTACGAGGGCAACGTGGGCTCCCTGCAGAGATTTAAGGACTCCGTCAAGGAGGTCGCCTCCAACTACGAGTGCGGTATGTCCATCGAGAAGTTCAACGACATCAAGGAAGGCGACATCTTCGAGTGCTTCGTCATGGAGGAAATTCCCCGATAAGAGGAAAGAATAAAGAGTAAAAATGAATGAGTATACTTTTTCATCCTTCATCTTTATTCCTTCATCTGCTGTAAAGCGTATGAAAAGGATCAAGTGGGAGCGGCTTTGCCCCTCCCACTTTTTTACCAAAGGAGGAAATGCATATGGCATCCAACCGAATTGGACGCATCAATGAAGAGATCCAGCGGGAGCTTTCGGAGCTGCTGCGTGAGGTCAAGGATCCCCGGGTTCATAAGACCCTGCTCTCCCTGACCCGTGTGGAGACCACCCCCGACCTGCGCTATTGCAAGGTCTATGTGTCCCTGCTGGATAAGGAATATACCAAAGAGACCCTGGCCGGGCTGAAATCCTGCAGCGGCTACCTGCGCCGGGAGCTGGGCAGAAGCCTGAACCTGCGCTACACCCCGGAGCTGCAGTGGCAGGCCGATGACTCCATCACCCACGGCGCCCATATTCTGGATATCCTCTCCAAGCTGGATATCCCGGAGGATGACGATGAAGCGGCAGAGTCTGTCTGAGATCGCCCTGTGGCTGCAGGAGCGGGATGATTTTACCATCCTGACCCACCGCCGCCCCGATGGGGATACCATCGGCTGCGCCGCCGCCCTGTGCCGTGGCCTGCGGCAGCTGGGCAAAACCGCTGCCATCCTGGAAAATCCCCAGTTTACGGAAAAATACCGCCCCTATCTCCAGGGGCTGACTGCACAGCAGCTGAGCGGCCATATCCTCAGCGTGGATGTGGCGGCGGAGACCATGTTCCTTTTGGGCTATGAGGGGCAGCCGGTGGAGCTGCTCATCGATCACCACGGCAGCAATACGGGCTTTGCCGATGTGGGCTATGTGGATGCCTCTGCCGCCGCCTGCGGCGAGATCATCCTGGAGCTGCTGCAGCTGCTGGGGGTTCAGCCCGATCAGAAGATCGCCGAGGCCATCTACCTGGCGGTCTCCACCGATACGGGCTGCTTCCGCTACAGCAACGTCACCGCCAACACCCTCCGCACCGCCGCCATCTGCAAGGATTGGGGTGCGGATACCTTCTCCATTAACCGCATCATGTTCATGACCAAGCGCATGGCCAGGCTGCAGTTAGAGGCGCAGCTGACCCAAAATACGGAGTTTTTCGCCAAGGGCAAGGTGGCCATCAGCTCCATTACAGACCGGATGCGCCGGGAGCTGGGCATTACCGAGGACGATATCGATGACATCTCCGGCTTCTGCCGGGAGATCGCCGGGGTGGAGATCGGCGTGATGCTGCGCAACGAGCCCGAGGGGGCAAAGCTCTCCGTCCGCACCGCTCCGGAGTATGATGCCTGCGCCATCTGCGCCCGGTTAGGGGGCGGCGGCCATAGAGCGGCTGCCGGTGCTACGGTAAAGGGCACCTTAGAGGAGGCCAAGGCCGCTGTGCTGAAGGCCATCGAGAGCTGCGGGGTGGAGCTGTAATGGCAAACGGCATTTTGATCGTCGATAAGCCCCGGGACTGGACCAGCCAGGACGTGGTCAGCAAGCTCCGTGGGGTATTCCACGAGCGCCGGGCCGGTCACGGCGGCACCTTAGACCCTATGGCTACGGGAGTGCTGCCCCTGTTTTTCGGCAGAGCCACCCGGGCGGTGGAGTTCTTTGAACACGCTGACAAGACCTATGTGGCCGGTCTGCGCCTGGGCCTGGTCACCGACACCCAGGATACCACGGGCAATCTCTTAGAGGAAAAGCCCTGTACCGTAAGCCGGGAGGAGCTGGAGGCTGCCCTATCCCGCTTCGTGGGGGAGCTGCAGCAGATCCCGCCCATGTACTCCGCCATTAAGGTGGGGGGCAAGAAGCTCTATGAGCTGGCCCGCAAGGGGCAGGAGGTGGAGCGGAAGACCCGGAGCATCACGGTCTTTTCCATCAAGCTGCTGGCTTTTGAGGGCTGCGATGCCACCCTGGAGATCCATTGCTCCAAGGGTACCTATGTCCGCACCCTCTGCCATGATTTGGGCGCATATTTGGGCTGCGGCGGCTGTATGTCCGCCCTGCGCCGGGTGCAGGCCGGAGCCTATGGGGTGAAGCAGAGCCACACCATGGAGGAGCTGCTCTCCTGCAAGGATCCGGAGGCCCTTCTGCTGCCGGTGGACAGCCTGTTTCTAAGCTATCCTGACCTGACCCTGACGGCAGCCCAGGAAAAATGCATCCGCAACGGCGCCGGCTTTACCCTCTGCGGAAAAGCCGAGGGCAAGTACCGCCTCTACAGCCGGGAAGGGGAATTCCTGGCCCTGGCCGAGCAAAAAGCCGAGAAGCTGCAGCCCATCAAGAGCTTTTTTGAAGTTTGAGTTCACGCGAAAGTTCCGTTTATCGGTGCATCATTTAGAGGGAATCATGTATGAAACACTGTGTATTAGCCCTGGGATTTTTTGACGGGGTACATTTGGGCCATGGGGGACTGCTGCGCATGGCGCGGCAGCGTGCCCTGGAGCAGGGGCTTCAGGCCGCCTGTGTCACCTTTGACCGCCATCCCGCTGCCCTGATCCGGGGCGAGTCTCCGCTGCTATTGAATACGGCAGAGGAGCGGGCCCAGCTGATGCGGGAGCTTTACGGCATGGATCAGGTGCTGATCCTGCCCTTTGATGAAAAAATGCGGACCGTCTCCTGGGAGGACTTTGCCACCCGGATGCAGCAGGACTATGGCGCAGCCCATATTATCTGCGGCCATGACTTCCGCTTCGGCAGAAACGGCGAGGGTACGCCCCAAAAGCTGGCAGACTTCTGCAAGCAGAGGGGTATGGGCTTTGACTGCATCTCCAAGATCAGCTTAGACGGGATCACCGTCTCCTCCACCCATATCCGCTCCCTGCTGCTGGAGGGCATGACGGCCCGGGCCGTAGAATTTCTGGGCCACGGCCACCTGCTCACCGGCAAGGTGGTGGATGGCAGAAAGGTGGGCCGAACCTTAGGCGTGCCCACGGCCAACCTGCAGCATGCCGAGGGCGTTCTGCTGCCCAGAAACGGGGTCTATGCCGCCCGTGCCCAGGTGGAGGGGAAGGTCTATGCCGCCGTGGTGAATATCGGCTGCCGCCCCACCTTCGGCGGCGAGAATGTGACGGTAGAGCCCTGGCTCCTGGACTACAACGGCGACCTCTACGGACGGGAGCTGCAGCTTTGGCTCTATGCCTATCTCCGCCCCGAGCGGAAATTCGGTACCCCCATGGAGCTGAAGGCGGAGATCCTCCGCAATGCCGACCAGACCCGGGACATCCTGCGAACCCTACCCCAGGGGAACTGGTAACAACAGAACAAATCGGATCGGAGAAATCACTCCGATCCGATTTTTGCTGCCTGCGCAGCAAAAGAAACCCACCGACAAACAGAAATTTTCCGAACAGTTTGCCGTCCTTAAAGCCTCCCTTGTTAAAGGGAGGTGGGTCGCCTTGAAAAGGCGACTCGGAGGGATTCTGCACATCGCAACACCGTTATTTCGTAAGGTTTTCGGCGAATTCGTACTGCCTGCACGAATCCCCCCGGATCGCCTGAAAGGCG
>JAFQCY010000157.1 GCA_017399355.1 Oscillospiraceae bacterium | reverse complement strand
GCGGTATATCTCTGTTGCACTTTTCCTGAAGTCGCCTTCGGCGGGCGTTACCCGTTATCCTTGCCCTGTGGAGCCCGGACTTTCCTCATAGCGGCACCTTTGGATGCCGCCACGCGGCTGTCCGTCCCGGTCGCGGCTTTATTGTACTTTATTTTTTCGATCTTGTCAAATACATTGCAAAATTTCTTTTTATGGGCTATAATAGAGAAAATGTGCATTTCTGAAAAATCAGTAGGAAAGAGGCGGAACTTTGGAACTGAAGGAGTATTTTCAGCGTCTGAAAGAGAAGAAGGTATTGGTGCTTGGCCTGGGCGTGAGCAATCTGCCCCTGGTAGAGCTGCTGCTGCAGTACGGCATCGATGTGACGGGCTGCGACCGTACGCCCTATGAGAAGCTGGAGCAGCCGGTTTTGGATCTGGAGCGCAAAGGTCTGAAGCTCCATCTGGGAGAGGACTATTTGGACGGCATTTCCGGTGATGTGGCCTTCCGTACCCCCGGCCTGCACCCTTTAAAGCCCCAGCTTGAGGCTCTGCGCCGGGCCGGGACGAAGATCACCAGCGAGATGGAGGCCTTCTTTGAGGTCTGCCCCTGCAAGATCATTGCCGTCACCGGCTCCGATGGCAAGACCACCACTACCACCCTGATCTCCGAGATCCTGCGCCATGCCGGCCATAAGGTCTGGCTGGGCGGCAATATCGGTACGCCCCTTCTAAACCGTGCCGACGAGATGCAGCCCGAGGATCGGGTCGTCCTGGAGCTCAGCTCCTTCCAGCTGATGGATCTGGGCTACAGCAGCCAGATCGCCCTGGTGACCAATCTTGCTCCCAATCACCTGGATGTCCATAAGGATATGCAGGAGTATATCGATGCCAAGAAGAATATCTTCCTCCGCCAGAAGAAAGAGGATGTTCTGATCCTGAACCGGGATAATGCCATTACCGCCTCCTTTGCCCCTGAGGGGAAGGGGAGCATCCGCTGGTTCTCCCGGCAGGAGAAGCTCTCTGAGGGTGTGTGCCTTGTGGGAGATACCATTTACGAAGACGGTATCCCCGTGATGCAGCGGCAGGATATCCTGCTCCCCGGCATCCATAATGTAGAGAACTATATGGCGGCCATCGCCGCTGTCAAGGGCCTGGCCACCCATGAGGATATCCGCCATGTGGCCCGGAATTTCGGCGGCGTGGAGCACCGCATCGAGCTGGTGCGTAGGAAGGACGGCGTATCCTTCTATAATGACTCCATCGCCTCCTCTCCCAGCCGCACGATCGCCGGCCTGCGCAGCTTCAGCAAGAAGCTGATCCTCATTGCCGGTGGCTATGATAAGCACGTCCCCTTTGACGAGCTGGGCGAGGAGATCGCCCAACGGGTAAAGCTTCTGATCTGCACCGGCGATACCGGCCCCAAGATCAAGGCTGCGGTTTTAAAAGCTCCCTCTTACCGGGAGGGCTGCCCCCGGATCCTGGATGTGGAGGATTTCTATGAGGCTGTCCGAACTGCCGCAAGAGAGGCGACCTGCGGCGATGCCGTCATTCTATCCCCTGCAGGCCCCGCCTTTGACCGCTTCAAGAACTTTATGGTTCGGGGTGCGGAATTCAAAAAAACAGTACAGGAGCTGTAAGCCATGGAGCAAAACTGTGTTGCCGTTATTGTGGCGGCAGGGACAGCCCAGCGGATGCAGGGGATCGATAAGATGCTTGCGCCCCTATCCGGCGAGCCTGTGCTGCTGCGCTCCTTTCGGGCCTTAGCGAAAAGCGGAAAGATCCGCAGGATCTACCTGGTCACCCGGGAGGATCTTCTCGGGGAGGTAGAGGCCCTCTGCGGCAAGGAGGAGAAGTTTGCCGGAGCGGTCTGCGGCGGCAGCAGCCGTGCAGAGTCTGTACTCCGTGGCCTGGGGGCAGCGGAGGAGGCGGAGCTTATTGCCATCCATGATGGGGCCCGGCCCCTTGCTACGGTGGCGCTCATCGATGCCGCCATTGACGCTGCGGCCCGCTATGGGGCAGCGGCGCCTGCCATCCCCGTCCATGATACCATCAAGCGGGTCAAAGACGGCTTCGTGCAGGAGACTCCCGACCGCAGCAGCCTCTATGCCGTGCAGACCCCTCAGGTCTTTGCACAGCCTCTGATCGTCTCTGCCTTGTGTACCGCTATGGAGCAGGGCATTCCCCTGACCGATGACTGCTCTGCCGTAGAGGCCATGGGGAAGCCGGTCTTCCTGACCCCCGGCAGCCCTGAAAATTTGAAGATCACAGTGCCTTCGGATCTGATCCTTGCGGAGGCCATCATAAAGGAGAGAGAAGGCTTATGAGGATCGGACATGGCTATGATGTACACCGCCTGGTGCCGGAGCGCAGGCTGATCCTCGGGGGAGTGGAGATCCCGTATTCCCTGGGGCTCTTGGGGCACTCCGATGCGGATGTGCTGCTCCATGGGGTGATCGATGCCCTCCTGGGTGCAGCTGCCCTGGGAGATATCGGAAAGCTCTTCCCGGATACAGACCCCAAATATCGGGATATCTCCAGCCTGCTCCTTCTGGAGCGTGCCATGGAGCAGATCCGGGAAAAGGGCTTTACCGTGGGCAATGTGGATGTCACCGTCATTGCCCAGCGGCCCAAGCTCCTTCCCTATATTCCCCTTATGCGGGAGAATCTGGCCCGGGCGCTGGCCCTTCCTGCAGACCGGGTCAATATCAAGGCCACCACAGAGGAGGGCCTGGGCTTTACCGGCAGCGGTGAGGGCATTTCCTGCCACGCTGTCTGCCTTCTGGAAGAATAGAGAGGAGAGAGACTATGTTTACAAAAGCAAAGACTACCTTTTTATCCAAGGATATGCAGCCTACCTGGGAATTCTTAGTGAAGCGAGAGCGGAGACTGCGCCGCAATAAGCTTCTGTGCCGGATCATCCAGCCCGTGGGCGGCCTGATCTTCCTGTTTAACCTGCTGCTTGCTACCTGCAATGCCGTGCTCTTCTTCCTGGGCGATACCTTTGCGGAGTTCTTTGCAGCTGTGCCTGTGCTGCCCGGCCTGGTGGAGGGCTTCCCACGGGGGAGCAGCGGCCAGGTGCTGGGGGTGTTCCTCTGGTTCGCTTACCTGATCCCTCTGGCTGTCTGCGGCCTGATCTTCGGCGTGCTGCTGCTTCTGGACTTCCTGAAGTATAAGGATGTCAAGGAGCCGCTCCAGGGCACCGAGGCCGAGTGTGCCAAGGCCCTGGTCAATAAGGCCGAGACGGTCTATGACCTGCGTAAGAAGATCCCCACCTGGTCTGTCTATCTGGAGACCGGCATCATCACGGCGCTGACAGCGGTGCCTCTGGTGATCGGCCTGATCCGTGTAGCCGGTGAGGGAACGGGTGCTGTGCTGCAGATCGCCCTGTACTGCCTGGCCCTGATCGTGGTGCTCTTTGTGTTCTTCTGGGTCTATGCCCTGCTGTTCAAGGCCTTCTCCCTGCTCAACAGCCTCTACTATCTCTCCGGAGATGAGTGGGATTATTACCAGCTCTATCAGCGCCTGGATGCCTACTGGGAGAGCGTGGACGAGGAAGAGTTCTCCCGCCGGGAGGAGAAGCTCCGCCGCCAGCGGGAGGAAAAAGCCCGCCGTCGCCGCAGAAAGCCCTCAGAGGAGAATCAATAAAACTATACAAATCAAGCCGCCCCATGCCTGCAAGATTTAGGCAAAGGGCGGTTTGATTTTTGGAAGGAACTGTGATATAATACTTATCACTTTTCCGAAGTTTACCTTAGATTCACAATTTCTTCAAAAAGTGCTGCTATGATTTCTGATGATAGGGGCAGCTTGCTGCTCTCTTTACGGAAAGGGTACATTTCTATGAGTGAAAAGAAAGTATCTCCGCTGTTTCGCTTCCTCAAATGGTGCGTGCGTACGGTCTATCCCAAGATCAAGGTGGTGGGGGAGGAGAAGATCCCCCATGAGCCCTGCCTGATCGTTGCCAACCACTGCCAGATGCACGGCCCCATTGCCGCCGAGCTCTATACTCCCGGCCCTCACGATATCTGGTGTGCCCACCAGATGATGCAGCTGAAGGAAGTCCCGGCTTATGCCTATCAGGACTTCTGGAACGGCAAGCCCAAGGGGATCCGCTGGCTCTATAAGATCGCATCCTATGCCATTGCGCCTCTGTGCGTGGTGGTCTTTAACGGCGCCAATACCATTGCCGTCTACCGGGATAGCCGTATTATCAATACCTTCAAGAACACGGTGAAAAGTCTCTCCGAGGGTAAGAACGTGGTGGTTTTCCCCGAGCATCTGGAGAAGCATAACCACATAGTCTATGATTTTCAGGATAAGTTCATCGATATTGCCCGTCTGTACTATAAAAAGACCGGCAAGGAGCTGTGCTTCCTGCCCGTGTACATTGCGCCCTCCCGGAAAGAAATGCACTTTGGAGAGATGACCCGATTCTCTACCCAGGTGCCCATCGATGAGGAGCGCAGCCGGATCTGCAACTATCTCATGGACGAGATCACCCGTGTGGCTGAGGCCCTGCCGGAGCATCGTGTGGTGCCTTATGAGAATTTGCCCAAGAAATACCATCCCAGCAATAAGAGGTGAGACAATGAAAAAACCGGTTGTAAACTACAAAGAATTTCGCCTGAGCAAGCTCAATGATCCCCAGTTCTCCCATCTGAAGCTGCTTTTGGGCTGGGTGGGCTATTTCGCCCTCTATTTTATCACAGAGAATTTCATCCCCGTGGAGCGCTGCTATCCCGTCCATAGCCCCCTGGATGACCTGATCCCCTTCTGTGAGCTGTTCGTCATCCCCTATACCATGTGGTATCTGCTGGTGGCCGGGACGCTCCTGATTTTCGCCCTTTACGATATCCCCAGCTTCCGCATGGTCTCCAAGTACATCATTGTCACCCAGGTCATTGCCATGGCGATTTATATCATCTTCCCCAACCGGCAGGATCTGCGGCCCACGGAGTTCCCCCGGGACAATCTCCTGACCGATCTTATGGCCTTTATCTACTCCTTCGATACCAGCACCAATGTCTGTCCCTCCCTCCATGTGGCCTACTCCCTGGGCATTGCCTCCGTGTGGATGAAGAAGAAGGATACGGCCCTTTGGATCCGTCTGGCCATTCTGGCCTTCTCCCTGCTGGTGTGCGTGTCGGTGGCATTCGTGAAGCAGCACTCTGTGGTGGATATCTATGCCGCCATCCCGGTCTGCGCTGTGGCAGAGGTCATTGCCTGCCTGCCCTACTACAAGGCCCGCCGTGCCGCAAAAAAGAAGTAAAGAAAAGAAGCTGTCTCTGGGTAGAGACGGCTTCTTTTTTACGTTATGGACAGGTACAAACGGGGCTGTTCCGTACTGAGGTTGAAGCGACAGCAAAATGTGCCGTCTGCATAGAGAATATAAGAGCCAAAGGGCAGCTGCTCAAAGCGAAGCTCACGCCCTTCGGAAGCGAAATACAGCGTTTTGGCGGATTCAAAGCTGCCGGAACGGAGCGTGTAGGTGACGGAAGAAAAATCGTCTCCCGGGGCAGGAAACAGCACCACAGAGCCTCTTTGCTCCGGGGGGGAGGCGTAATGCGGACAGATCTGCGTGGCCTTTTCCGTGGGGACAGCCTTCCGCTGCGCGGATACGATGCCGGTTCCCACAGAGACCGCCATGACCATCAACAGGATCGCACAGCAAAGCCGCAGAGTACGAGCGCCCATAAAAACATCCCCTTTCGTCCTCTATAGTATAAGGGACGAAAGGGGAGAAAACAGTTGCTATTTGGAGGTGCGGCGGTTTATTCGATGGATTGCACCACAAAGCACTGGGCCCCGCAGGCCTTTGCAGCGGCAATGCCCTCGGGAGAATCCTCAAAAATCACCGTATCCTCTGCTGCTACGGAAAAATGCGCCATAGCCATCCGGAAACCATCGGGAGCGGGCTTCTTTTTCGGAACTTCGGCCTGGGTCAGGATCAGGTCAAACTGCTCCTTGCGGTGAAACAGCTCCAAGATCGCATACACACTCTCCCGGGCTGCGGTAGAGACCAGGGCGATATGGTAGTCCCTGCTGAGGGCCTCCAGAAGACCGAACAGGCCGAGATTCTCCCGGATCTTCGGGAAAAAACCGGGATAAAGGGCGATTTTTTCCTTGTGGATCTTCTCCATGAGATCGGGCGCATCCCCGATGATCTCCGGGAGGAAATCCTTATAGTATCTGCCGTTACAATGCCGGGCAAAGTAGTCCTCCTCCAGAGGGAAGCCATACTTGCCTAAAACGGCGGCATAGGCCGCATAATTGGCCGGCACGGTATCAAAGAGTGTGCCATCCAGATCAAAAATCGCAAGCTTATGCTTCATGATTGCCCTCCTCAAAACGCTCATAGATCTGGTTCATCACCAAAACCAGGGCGGCATAATAGCAGGGTGCTGTGGTTTCGTTCCGCCGCAGCCGATAGGGAAGCAGCCGCAGCCAGTGGACGATCTCGTGATAATAGATGCTTCTGACCGTCTCTATGGGGAACTGCTCCTGCATCCAATGGTCAAAGAGCTGGTAGATCCTGCGGAACTGGGGGGAATCCGGCAGCAGGAAATCAATGCTGCCCTCTGAGATCTGCCTGGGCTGGCAGGTCTCCAGGAACTCGTACTTTCCGTGGAGGGATTGCAGCAGCTTGGCATAGTCGATGGCAGGGCTCTTAATGGGATTGGCGGGGTTCGGGTCGATCAGGTAATAGGGGGTGACGGGATCGGGCTGGGTGTAGCAGATGATGTTTTCCAGGGTCAGGTCGCCGTGAACCTCTGAGAGGGTGTCCCCGGCAAAGACTTCCTGCAGCCGCTCGATGGAGAGCATATTCTCCAGCATGGGCAGATTGCGGTACCGAACGCCGTTGATGGTCAGGTACGCTGCCTCGGTCAGAGGGCGCAGCACCTTGCTCTGGCGGATCGCCCGGAGATTGGCTGTGACCTTGCTGTCCACATAGTCTGCCACGGCCTGGCTGCTGACGGGTTCACCCACCTCAGGATAAAGCCCCCGGCGCAGATCCTCCAGCACCTGCTCTAAGATCTGCCAGCTCTCCTCTGCCTGATGGCAGTAGATGTATTGGAATAATCCGATGCCGGGCTTGGGGTAGCGCATATCGTAGCAGTAGGAGCCCTCGCCCTCCTTTTGGTTGCAGATCTCCGGCAGGGGAAGCTTGCCCTGCTGTGCTATGAGCCATTGGGCCTGATCCTTCAGCTTCACGGCGGCATAGCCAAAGGCATACTTGCGGAACAGGGTCTCATCCTCCCGCAGGCAGAGCATGGTGGTGGCATCGGAGCCGGAGGAGTGATCCCGGAGGATCACCACATCGGAGTTCATATTCAGGTATTCGCTGAGGGCCTGGCGCTGGTTGCCCTCAAAATAGGCGCTTAAGAATTGCAGCTGCTCCTCCGGCTTTCGCTGGGGCAGCAGGCGGCTGGGGCTGTGGGTCACAGCTGCCTTTTTTCTGCGCCTCAGGGCACAGATCAGGCTGTAAAGCAGCAGCAGCGGCAGGGGCAGCAGGATATACCCGCAGATCAAAATCTCGGTAGAGGCGTCAAAAATGCCGGAGGTAGAGACAAAGGTAGAGCCGAAGAGCCCCTCTCCGCCGAAGAACATGGAGAAGCACTCTACCAGGCCGGTGTCGTACTGCATCTCCCGCAGTGACCGGGACAAGCACCAGTAGGACAGCAGATAAGCGCTCCACATGAGGATCGTGGTCAGGAGCAGCTTCCAAAGGCGGTTCTTGCGGAACAGATCCTTAAAGGAGGAGATCAGCGACCAGAGGAAGAACAGCAGGCGGAACTTGATCCCCTCGTTATAGATGGAGCAGAAGCCCAGCGCCAGCTGCTTAAAGCCACGGTTGCATAGCACTGCCAGCAAAAACAGCACCACAAGCACAGCCAGCAAGATCAGATATCCCCACAGGATTCGTCCGGAAACAGCAGAGGGGGCGAGCAGATACATGACCGCAAAGATACCGGATACCAGCAGGATATCCAGGCAGCGATCCACCAGCACCGTGGCGGTGGAGTAGCCGTAGCCGTTTTGCATTTTCCGCCCGGCATACCAGATGCGGAATACATCGCCCAGATGGAAGGGAATGAAAAAATTGATCAGGTAGCCTGCACTGAGGGAGCTGATCAGCCGCTCTGAGGGGACTTTTTCATAGGCGGAGAGGAAAAGCTGCCAGCGCAGTGCCTTGAAGATATGCCCCAGAGTGAGCAGCAGGGTGGCGATGCCCAAATACAGCCAGAGCATCACACCAACTCCTTCAGCAGATCGCTGTTCTCTGCCGCCAGATATTCCTCCGGGGTGCCGAAGGGCAGGTGGAAGTCCACGGGAAGCCCACGCACCCGGCCGCCGGCCCGGATCAGCTCGTTGTAAACGCCGCTCATGAAGAACTCCTTATAGGTGCAGCTCTCCAGATAACGGGCGGCATTCTCCCGGAAGGAGCGGACGGAGCGGAAGTAGTATGCACCGCAGATGGCATCGTTGCTGATGACCACCTTCTCCACGGTTTTGCACACGTTGCCCTTTTCGTCGTAGGCCAGGTAGCTGAACTTCGGCTCCTGAGAGGAGAAGGTCAAAAGCAGACCGTCGGCCTCCTCACCGTTTTCCAGGAAGCGGCCCAGGGCAGAGGCGGAGAAAGCATGGTCGCAGTCGTTAAAGAGAACGGCGGCAGTTTCGTCCAGCTCCTTCACACCCTCCAGGCAGGTCAGCACCGCACCGGGCAGAACCCCGGGAAGAGAGACGATCCTCGCCTGGGGGAAGAATTCCAGAATTCGCTTGTCGATGTCAAAGCGGTCAATATGCTCCTGCAGCACCACGAAGGTCAGACTCTCTACATCACAGCAGCTGAGAACAGAGCGGGCAGACCAGTAGAAAAAGGGCTTGCCCTGCAGAAGCAGCAGGGGCTTGGGGCAGTCGTAGCCGTTGTTGAAGAACCTTGTTCCAGCACCGCCCATGGGCATAATGAGATGCATCCTTATCTCTCCTTTTGCGCCATGACCTCAAAGCGGTAGTCCATGGCGCTGTATTCATTCTCTTTCACGGCGAATACCTTTTTCCTGCGGAACACATAGGTGAACATCAATTTCAGCATCCGCCTGGTCTGCTTCCAGAGTCTTGCGTTGCTTATCTGATCCTCCTCCCGCCAGGTCAGGGGGAAGAAACGGAATTCGGACTTTGCATAGATCCCGTAGAGCAGTAAAAATACGTTAAAGCTCAGATCGTTGGGGAAGGGCAGGTAGAAGCGTTCCTTCAGGTAGGTGGTCTTGTAGATATTCAGGCCGGAGCCCAGGTCGTAGATCCGCCGACCGGCGCAGAGAGAGGCAAAGAGGTTAAAGACCTTGTTGCCGAAAATGCGGAAACGGCTGTAATTCACCAGCCTGGAGCCTTTGGAGAAGCGGGAGCCCAGAAGAGAGTCCAGCTTCCGGTGGATGCCCTCCTTCACATAGGGCACCAGATCTGCCAGGTCGCCCTGGTCGTCGCCGTGGAGCACCACCACATAGTCAAAGCCGTTTTCTATGGCATAGCCGAAGGCCACTTTGTGGGAGCCGCCCAGAGAGTAGTTTTCGCAGTTGCGGATCAGCTTTACAGGGATCTTCACCTGCTCCATGGCACTTTCGGCGGCCTTTAGGCTGCCGTCGGTGCTGCGATTATCCACCACCAGCACTTGAGAAAAGAGCTTCTGCTCCTCCTCGGGCAAGGCAGCAATTCGCCCTAGCACCCGAAAAATCTGCTTTTCGCAGTTGTACATGGGAATAAAAATCAAAATCTTTTCCATAGTTCTTACCATTTCTCTGCGATCATTCGCAGCACAAAGAAGTTACAGATCATGGTGATCGGGGTAATGCAGACCTTGCTCAGGAGCTTTGCGTAATCCCGGAAAGAGGGGAGCGCCTCCTGCAAAATGGGATGCAGCCAGCCTGCCAAAAAGGAAACGGCGGTCAGCAGAAGCAGCTGGTACACCACATAGATCAGATATTTTGCCGCCTTGCTCAGGCCGTCCGGCCTGCAAAGGAAGGTCTTTCGGGTGGAGACAAAGAAGACGAAGGTAATGGCGGGGATGGAGCTGATGTAGTTCGCCCCGGTGACCGGAAAGCCGAATTGGGAGGTCAGCAGCCAGTAAATACCAAAATCGATGAGCCAGCCGATGCCCGAGCAGAGGAGAAAGGCGCAGAATTTTTTCAGCAGCTTAGTCATAGATCTGCTCCTTCCGCCGACTTAGCAGACAGCTCAGCCCCACAAAGAGCAGGAACCAACCCATCAGATAGTCCACATAGAAATATTTAGCATAGGCCGCAGGCATCAGCGCCGTGACCAGTGCCCAGTTGCAAAGGGCGCAGAAGCTGAGAGCCAGGGTCATCCACCGCCTGCGAAGCAGGCTGTAGAGGAAGAACACAAAGCACAAAATCAGGGGCAGCCACTGCCGATAAGAGCCGTAGAGCAGCGTGTTTTTCAGATCCCCCGTCAGAGGATATTGCCGGGAGGTATAGTCGAAGGCCAGCAGCTGGGACTTCAAGTAGAGGAAGGGATGGGAGAGGATCAGATGCTTTACGGCATTGCAGAATTTCTCCTGGGTGGGATAGTCGATATCCGGCCGTACCAGCTCCATTACATCGGCCTGGGCGAAGCCGCTGTCCCCCCGGCGCTCATTGAAAGCCAGCACCTGCTCCATCGGCAGATAAGCATCGATGGCGGCATAGTCCTCCACTGAGATCTCCTCTACTGTCAGACCGCAGCGCAGCATATTGCTCAGGGCATAGCCGCACAGGGGCTTGGTTCTCAGAGAGAGAGGAGCAGGGGCATTGGTATAGGCGCTCAGCTGGGGCAGCGCCACCAGCAGCAGGATCAGGCCGTAGCAAAGGGCCTTTTTCCAGAGCTTTTTCCAATTTTCCCGAAGGGGGATACGGTAGGCGATCAGAATCAGCCCGGCGCCAAAGACCGTCAGGTAGATGCCCTCTGTCCGCCAAAAGGCCAGCACGGCGATGATCACGCTGAGCAGCACCAGAGTCTTGCGATCCAATGTCCGCCGCTCCTTGTGGTCATAAAAGAGCTTGGCGGCCAGGAAGAGGTACAGCATGCCATAAAGGGGCAGCCGATGGGCAGAGAGCCCCAGATCCAGCACAAAGGGCAGCAGGAAGGGGAGATACAGCAAAAGCGTGGCCCATTTTCCGCTGTGATTTCTCTGACGGTTCAGGCAGTAGCCCACCACCAGGGCCTGCAGCAGCAGCTTGATAAACACCGGCCCCATGGGGAAGGGCAGGAGCATCAGGCAAATGATCCAGTAATAGCCGGAGAAATAGTTAAACCAGTAGGCGAAGCTGTCCAGCTCTGTGGCACGGGTGAAGAGGTTCAGCTCGTCTGCCTCCAGCACAAAGGGATGCCGCAGGAAGAGCCAGAGGATCAGCACCAGTAAATAGGGGAGGGCATACATTGCAGTACGGCGGGATTCTTTGCTTTGGAAGATCCGGATCACAAAGTCCCAGAATAGGACCAGCGCCACCAAAAGGATCAGCTTGCAGAGGGCGTAGTCCACAGCATGCGCCATGGGAGAAACCGTCAGGATCAGCCTCTCTGTGAAGAAACTGCTGAGCCAATGCACCAGCGCTAAAAGCAGAGCAATCCGCTTAGAGGATATAAAATTCCGCACCGCCTGACCCACAAAGATCCCTCCTCGGAAAGTACATAATCATTCAGCATAATTATACACCATCCGCCCTCTAAATGCAAGCATCCATCCCACCCGCACCCTCCAATATCTGCAGCCCGCTCCACCGCCAACCAAGAGGCCCGAACCTACGCATTCACCCGCCGCAGCACCGTCAAATCGATGTTTCTCGAACTGCCGAAGGCACCCAATGCCTCCCTTGTCAAAGGGAGGTGGGTCGCCTTGAAAAGGCGACTCGGAGGGATTCCGCACGCCGCAACACCGTTATTCTGTAAGGCTTTCGGCGAATTCGTACTGCCTGCACGAATCCCCCCGGATCGCCTGAAAGGCG
>JAFQCY010000156.1 GCA_017399355.1 Oscillospiraceae bacterium | reverse complement strand
GTGTAGTTGCTGTCAGCCTGTGCCCAGTAGATGTTGCCGGTGTTGTGGTCGTAGTGCATGGACTGGAAAATGTCGGCAATGGCGCCGGTCTTACCGATGAAGGTGGCTTCACCGGTGGTCTTGTCCATGGTGTAGAGATCGCCGTCCTGGCTGATAGCGTAGACCGTACCCTCGGCATCCACGGTCACGGTGGCCATGGTGATGCCGCTGTCGCCTACCAGGTAGACCTCGCCGGTGGTCATATCCACCTGTGCCAGAGCGCCCTTCACATTGCCGCCGTGTACCACAGCGTACATGGTGCCGGTGGTGTAGTCAAACTCCATATCACGGACGGTGTAGGCGCTGACCGCCAGCTTCTCGTAGCTGTAGTCGGTCAGGTCGATGATGCCCATGTTGTAGCTGACCTGATAGGTGGCGTTGTCCATGACCTGCATATAGGCATAGAGCTGGCCATCATAGTAAGCACCGGCAAGGATGCTCATGACTTCGGGTGCATCATAGTCTGCATAGCCCTGGGCATAGGGGTTGATGTCCAGAAGCTGGCAGTCGGCGGGGTTGGTATCGGAGAATGCGCCGTAGAAGTCGCTGCCGTAGTTGGCGAAGTCCAGGATCACATGGCCATAGAGGGTGCCGGCGGAGGGCAGAACGGTGATGGGAGCCTCCAGGGTCACATCCAGCTCGGAGATGTAGACAGCCAGGGTGGTAGTGCCTTCGCCAACACCGGTGATGATGCCGTCAGCAGAGACGGTAGCAACGTTGGGATCCTCGGTGGTGTAGGCAGCGGAGACATTGGCATTCCAGGGCATAACGCTGAGGCCAACGCTGACAGAGCCGCCTGCCAGAAGCTGATAGGAGGAGGGAATGGCGATAGAGGTGGGCTCGGCATAGTTGGTCTCGGGCTCGTTCTCGGGGATCATGAACATTGCCAGAGGCCATGCGCCACCCAGTTCCTCAGCGACCATGCCCAGAGGTACCACCACGGGAGCGGTGGGATCGGTCACATCGATGTGGTACAGCGTGCCCATATCGTCTGCCCAGAAGTAACCGCCGTTTTCAGCGGAGTAGACCAGGGAGCAGTAGTTATAGAAGCCGATGGGCAGGCTGATGGGATCCGCAAAGCCCACTTCTGCGCCATTCTCACCATCGGTGACATGGATGGTATGCATCTCGTAGGTCGTCTCCCAGGTGTCCGGATCTTGCACCATGGAGATCAGGCGGATATTGCCCTCGTAGTCCGCTGCCAGGCCGCCGATGGGCGTGCCGGTGGAGGCTACGTCAAACTGATGGAGCTGCTGGCTCTCGCCGGTGGCCAGGTTGATGCGAACCAGATAGTAGAACACATCCCAGAAGCTGCCGGCCTGCTGGATAGCATACATATAGCCGTCAGCATAGTTGAAGGTCATGGCCAGGGTCAGGCCATCGGTGCTGCCCAGCTTCTCGCCGGCCATGGTCTCGGGGTTCAGGCGGTAGAAGAGGTTGTCATAGTCAGCGGCATAGACATAGCCGTTGGCATAGGCAGCAGCGGTGAAGCCGTAGTTGGAGGTCTGGCCGTTTTCATAGATCTCGGCGCCTGCGGGATTTGCCACATTGGACTTCATCCACAGGTAGTTCATGCCCATATCGAAATAGGTCAGCTCGCCTGCGTAGGCATTGACGATCACGGTGAGTTCAGCGTAAACATTGCCGCAGGTCACAGTGATGACGGTCTCGCCCACAGCATTGGCGGTGATGGTGCCGTTATTGACCGTGGCAACGGTCTCATCGTTGCTGCTCCAGGTCAGGCTTTCCATCTCGGCATAGTAGGGTTCGGGGGTGCAGGAGACTTCCACCGTGCTTCCTACGGTGGTGTAGACGGTGCTCTCGGAGAGGCGCAGTGCTCTGGGAGCCACAGCCTCGGGATACAGACCGTCAACCTCGTAGGGCTTGAGCAGAGCGGTGATCTCGCTGTTGTACTGAGGCTGGCAGACCATGGTCAGCTTGCCTTCCGTCTTGTCCACCTCGAAGAAGACGCTGGTACCGGTGTAGCCCTGGTAGGCTGCCCAGTAGAGCTTGTTGGTATCGTGATCCACGGTCATGGACTGCATGCCGCTGGGATCATAGCCGGTGGCGCCCACGAAGGTGGCCTCGCAGGTAGCGGGGTCGATGGTGTAGAGGTCACCGTTGTTGTAGTTGATGGAGTACAGAACGCCATCGTTGTCGGCAGCCAGGGTCAGACCCTGAGCGCTCTTGCCCTTGGACTCGTCACCCTCAAAGCCGGTGATAACGCCCAGATCGGTGACTTCGCCGCTGAGGTAGTCCAGGGTGACCAGGTGGCCGCCCTCGCCTGCTGTCAGCTCATCGGTCAGGACATAGAGCACATCGTTCTTCACATCATAGGTCATATCCAGAGCGGGATAGGCAAGGTCACCCAACCGGAAGCTACCAAAGGGCATACGGGTCCATGCACCGGGCTTCAGAGCAAAGATGGTGCCTTCGGTATCGATGCCAATAAGATACTCGCCTACGAAGTCGGCGGCATTGACATTGGTCTCACCTGCGCCCATGTAGATATTGGTATGCTGCACCACCTGGTCGGGTGTCTCGAAGGAGAGCCAGCCGTTGAGGCCATCGGTGGTGTAGAGATAGTTGCCGCTGGGGATGACAGCCACACGGCGGAAGCCGAAGAAGTCGTCATCGCCATAGTTCTGCTCACCGGCGAAGCTGATCTCGTAGAAGGTCTCGTTTCCGCCGTAGTCGCAGACAGCCAGGACAAATTCAGAGTCGAAGTCGCTGACATCGATGGACATCAGAGTCTTCTCCCCGGGCAGATCCTCTACCGCATAGTAAGCCATGCCATCGCCAGCGGCGGTCATGGCGATCACAGCAGCGATATCATAGTTGTCAGAGACATAGAACTCCAGGCGGCGGCTATCGGCATAGGGGTTATACAGATAGGCGATCTCATCGGTATAGATCACGGGGGCCTCGGTATCGATGACGATAGGCACCTGGATCACATCGTCCACCACCTCGTCGCCGTCATCCAGGCAGGCCTCGATGGTGAGGGTCAGCTTGGTGCCGCTGGGCAGGTAGTTGCCCTGGGCATCGGTGAAGTCATAGCGCTCCTCCAGATAGTCGGAGTAAACAAAGGGGTAGTTCAGACCGTAGGCAGGCAGATAGTAGCTCTTGCGTACCCACTCGGCGGTCTTGCTGTAAAGCTCTTCGCCGGTCTCGGCATCGGCATAGGTGAAGCTCAGGGTCTTGGCGCCACGCATCATACTGAGATAGATCTCTTCGATGGTATCCCAGTAGTGGTCACCATTGGGAGACAGGACGTTGTGGGCAGGATCGTAAGCTTCTTCCATATAGGGGTTCACGCCCAGATAGTAGGAGTTATCGGTGCCGTAGTCAGTCCAGAGGACGTTGACATAGCGGTTGATCTCACGCTCTTCCTCGGTCTGATAGTACCAGCCGCCGTCATAGACACGGGCAGCACTCCAGTCGCCATAGAAGCCCACAAAGGGTAGGCTCAGATCAACGCCATTCTCATCCAAAGAGTACAGGCGGACAAAGCCGTCTACATAGATGCCGTTTTCATAGAAGGTCTCCATGTAGGCCATGTCCCACTCGGTGAGCTGAAGCTCTACATTGACGGAGACGGTCTCACCGGCCTCTACAACCACCATATCGCTCTCGGTCAGGCCGGAGGTGATCAGCTCATACAGCAGCTGTGCATCGGCGGTGTCGACCACGCCGTTATCGTCAAAGTCCACGTCAAAGCCAACGCAATCGGGGAATTGCGTCAAGCCAACGATGAGATCCAGCAGTGCCTGGACGTCGTCCAGATTGCAGACCTCATCGCCATTGACATCATAGACGGTGTCCACATTGCCTTCCTGGATATAGAAGGTGGGAACTGCACGCAGACCGTAAGCGGCCTCGCTCATGAAGAGGTAGCCGTAAGCGGAGTAGCTGGTATCCACAAAGTCGGTCATAGCGCTGCCGGAGAGGGCATAGGACTGGGTCTGCTCCGAGAAGTTGTTGATCTCGAAGGAGAAGGTGAAGTTGCCGCTCTTGGTATCGTTATCGCCCATGGAGACCTTGGGGGTAGAGCCGTTTACGGTCAGGTAGCTGCCGGAGGTCACAGCGTCATAGACGTTGGCAACGCCGGAGCCCTGCTTACGGGGAGAATACTCGATGCCGTCGGGGTACACAACCTCGTTGGTGTAATCCACGGCAGGCGTAGCGGTGGACATGATCAGTGCCTCAGCTACGGTGTGCATCTGGGCATCGGTCATTTCGGGATGGGTCTCGTGGAGGTACTGCAGCACCAGAGCTGCCATACCTGCAACATGAGGAGCGGACATGGAGGTACCGGACATGATGCCGTACTTGCCATCGTCCACGGAGGAGTAGATGTTGCCGCCGGGGGCGGTGACATCGGGAGCCAGCTCCAGGTCGGGGTTCACGCCCCAGGAGGAGAAGTCACTCATCTGGCCTGCAATGGCGCTGGGGGTGGTCATGTAGTCGTAGGGGCCCATGACGGTCATGGTGCCGATGCCATCGGCAGAAGCAGCGGCCATGGCTTCGCCATCGGCCTTAGAGATGAAAGCGTTGGGCAGAAGACCTGCGTCTTCCATGTAGATCATATCGCCTTCCACATTGTCATAGACAATGCAGGCCATGGCGCCGGCAGCGTAGGCATTGGCCTGCTTCTCGGTGAAGGCGATCTCGCCACGGGAAACCACGGCCACCTTGCCTGCCACATCGACTTCTGCGAAGTCAGCGGCGGTGCCCAGGCCGGGAACCATGACGTACTCCAGCTGGGAGCCTGCCAGAGTATAGAGGGGGGTAGCGGCGATATCGTTGTAAGCGATCTGCTTGTCGCCTACTACAAAATACAGGGACATGGTGCTGACATTCTCGATGCTGGCGATCATAGTAGCGCCTTCCCAGGTGGCGGGAGAGGAGACGATGCCGTTATCGGGATCAGCGGTCAGGTTGGTGTTGGTGCCGTAGCCGTTCATCAGAGCAGCGGAGGAGCTGTTACCTGCGGAGACGGCGGCGATCATGTCGTTCTCGGTGATCTTGGCGAAGATCTCGTCCCAGAAGGCATCACCGGTGCTGGTAAAGCCTGCGGCAGAACCCACACTCATATTCACAGCATCCACATTCAGCCAGTAGCAATCCTCCAGAGCGGCCAGGATGTCGCTGAACACAGCGCCGCCGGTGGGCTGGAATACCTTCATGACGATGACCTGTGCATCGGGGGCCACACCAACCACCTCGGTGGTGTCGATGGCATTGGCGGCGGCAATACCGGCAACATGGGTGCCATGGTCGCCCACCTCATCATGATCGTGGGTCACATCCAGGCTGTTGGAGCCATAGTTAAAGCCAAAGGGGATCTTCTCACTATGGTAGACCTTCTCAGCGGTCAGGTCCATGCCGTATACGGCATTGTAACGGGCAGCGGCATTGGTATTGCCGATCACACCGGCGATCTCCTCTGCGGTCAGAGAGGTCTCGGTGGTCTCGGGAGCATCCACAAAGGAGGGATGATCGGTATCCAGGCCGGTGTCCAGAATGGCAATACGCATACCGGCACCGGTATAGCCTGCGGTCTGCCAGGTCAGGGCAGAGCCAAAGGACTCAGAGGTGGCATACATATTGGTGCCGACACCGGTGCTGTTGGGGGTCATATCCTCAGGGACAGCAAAAACAGGCGCAACAAAAGCAGTACGGACACCGTCCATAGCCCGGATCTCAGAGAGCTTGCCGTAGGGAACCTCTACGCTGAAACCGCTGACGATGACGGAGTAGCTGTAGCCTGCAGCGACTTCAGTACCGGTGAGGGCGGCGATATTCGTCAGCAGGGTTTCCTGCTTCAGAGCCAAGGCATCCTTGGCAGCCTGAATGGCCGCGGCATTGGCAGCAATCTGCTTCTTGGAGTAGCCCTGATCCAGCAGGGAGTCCTCTTCCATAACCACGATCACGGTGACCAGGTCCTCCGCATCGTAGCCCAGAGCCTCGGTCTGAATGTCGGACTCGCTATCCAGCTTCAGATCCTTAGTGGGGTTTTCGATCTTTTCTACGGTCACAGCGGTGTTGACGGCAGTTTCAACCTCCACATTGTTGACCGCATTCTTCAGCTCCACGGAGGGAGCGGAGAGATTGGTCTCTGCGGTGATACCGGTCTTGGTCTCAGCGGCGAGAGCCGTAGGAACCAGGGTCAGAACCATGCACAGAGTCAGCACGAGAGCAAGAACACGATTCAGTTTCTTCATGATTTCTTACCTCCTGCTTAAACGAGATCCGCATAGCGGCACAAAATGGCAGCGGTCTGTGCACGGGTTGCGGCGGCAGCGGGACGGACGGAGCCGTCTTCGTAGCCGTTGACCAGACCTTCGGCCAGGGCCCAGCTCATGGCAGGCTCCGCCCAGGGAGCGATCTGATCCGCATCGGCAAACCGGCTCAGATCCTTGCTTGCAGCCACGCTGTCGCCCTTATACTGGGCGTAGCGGTACAGCATGGTCACCAGCTCCTGACGGGTGATCTTGTCCTCGGGGGAGAAGGTGGTATTGGTGGTACCCTTGGTCACACCGGCCTGGGTGGCCCACACCACAGCGGGAGCGTAGTACATCTTTGCGCCCACATCGGTGAAGCTGAGCTTAGAAGTGTCCACAGCAGGCTCACCCTCCATCCGGTACAGCACCGTGACAAAGGTGGCACGGGTCATGTCCAGATCCGGTGCAAAGGTGGTTTCGGTGACACCGGTGAAAAGCCCCTCGAAGTAGGCAGCCAGGATCTCTTCCTTTGCCCAGTGGTTATCGATGTCGGTGAAGGGATTCTTGCGGCCTTCCACGGTCAGCTGGGTGGCCTCACCGGCGAAGGTGGCGGTCAGGGTGGTATCTGCGCCGGGGTTCTTGGCGGTGAACTCAGCGGTGAGCAGCACGGTGCTGTCATCGGTCAAGCTACTTCCGACCCAAGCCAGAACGATCTTGCCTGCGGTGTTGCCGTTGACAGAGGCCATGGCACAGGCATCGGAGGCATAGACATTGGTCAGCATCAGAGCCGCTGCGTCATAGGTGACGGTCAGCTGACCATTGGTCAGTCCGCTGCCCTTGGTCACAGCAACGGTCACCGTGACCTGCTTGCCGCTGGTCTCACAGGCCAGGGATAATGCGGCATCCTCTGCTGCGGAGGCCATTGCCACAGTACCCAGAACCATCAGAACTGCCAGCAGCATTGCGAGAAGTCTTGTTTTCAAGTACATCTTCCTTTCTTTTTCGGCAAACAGGCTGCAGCAGCTGCCGTCTGCGGCGGCCTGCTTGCCGAATCTTTACGATACAGTCACCAGCTCCATCAGACAAATGAACATCCCGATATCGTTTAAAATGTTATATGTAATCAAATGAAGGTGACGACTATTCCGAAAAATTTTACCATATCTTGCAAATTTATGCAATGTTTTTCCTATAAAAACAGCATTTTTTGCATTTCTATCAAGGGAAACCTGAAAATTTTCATAGGTTTTGTGTATAATATCGAAGAACTTCAGTTCAGCTTCAGAAACGTCCCACATTTGACAATTTGAAAAATCATAGCAATTCCTTGTAGCGCTCCCCAAAGAGAAATACCTGAATATTCGTATAGCTTTTGCTCCCTATTTCATTTTTTGTGAGGGATTCATTCGCCGGGAAGTCCTCTGTACTTCCGTCGGGAATTGACAGAACGGCGACAGAACGGTATAATGAATCCAAAAGCAAAGGAGGGCAGGCTATGAAGCGACGACGAATTGCAGTTTTTCTGCTCCTGCTGCTCTTGATTGTGGGAATTCTCGGCATTATTTGGGGCAACAGCAGCCTGGTCACAACGGAATATACCATCTCCTTCCCTGCCCTGCCGGAGGCTTTCCGGGGCTTACGGATCGTGCAGCTCTCTGACCTGCACAACGCAGAGTTTGGCGCCGACAACCGTCGGCTGCTGGAGGCGGTCTCTGCAGCGGAGCCGGATCTGATCTTTCTCACCGGGGATCTGCTGGACTCCCGGCGCACCGATCGGGCGGTTGCCCTGAAATTTGTCCGTGAAGTCATCAAAATTGCCCCGGTTTACTACTCCCTGGGCAACCACGAGGGGCGGATTCCGGAGGTCTACGAACCCTTTGAAGAAGAATTGCGAAAGCTGGGGGTGCAGGTGCTGCGCAATGAGGTAGCGGTTTTGGAACGGGAGGGTCAGCAGCTGTATATCGCAGGCATTGACGATCCGGAGTTTTTCCCCTCTCAGGAGGAATTTTTAGCGTGTCTGAACGGTCTCTGCGATGACGAGGGCTATACCCTGCTGCTGTCCCATCGGCCGGAGCTGTTTGGGGACTATTGTGATGCCGGTGCGGAGCTGGTCTTCAGCGGCCATGCCCACGGCGGACAGTTCCGCCTGCCCTGGGTGGGCGGCCTCTATGCGCCTCATCAGGGCGCTTTGCCGGAGTACGATGCCGGCTTGTTCTCTCAGGACAGCACCAATCTCATCGTCAGCCGTGGCCTGGGCAACAGCATCTTCCCCTTCCGTCTCTTCAACCGGCCCGAGGTGGTAGTGGCAATCTTGGAAGACGCAGCGTAAGAAACGGAGATCCTGCTATGGAATGGATTAATATTTTTGGACTTGTTTTTATGACGCTGGTCATGATTCCCAATATTCTCTTTGTCATCCGCTGTAAGGAGGGCTTTGCGAATCGGTGGCACAACCGATTTGTGGAACTGACGGAGCAGATCGGCAGGTTTGGCTGCTTTGGCTTTATGGTTTTCAATATCCCCGGGACTTTCTTCGGTTGGTGGTCAGAGGAGGCCTTTGCGGTGTATCTCATAGCCGATGGATTTTTGGTGCTGCTCTACTGCCTCCTTTGGCTGTTTCTTTGGAAGAAAAACAACTTGTTCCGAGCCCTGTCCCTCTCCGTGATCCCCTCAGTGCTGTTTCTGTTCAGCGGCGTAATGAGCCGCTCGATCCTGCTGACTCTATCCGCTCTCCTCTTCGCCCCCTGCCATATCCTGATCTCCTATAAAAACACGGCTTGAAAGCAGCAGCTTTCAAGCCGTGTTTTTAATCTTCTCCAACACATATTCGGACAGATCCCTAAGAATCTTTTTCTGCGGTTTTTGCATATAGCGCGCATAGGGATATCTTACTGAGAAACGGTAAACAGCGAATAGAAGTATCCCTTCTTGGCAATCAGCTCGTGGAAGGTTCCCGATTCCACGATAGACCCGTTCTTCAGGGTGATGATGCCGTCATACTGCTTCAGCAGCCCCTCCTCCAGGGAGTGGGTCACCACGATCCCTGTGACGTTTTCCAAGCCGAGGATGGCGCCGGAGACCTGATAGGCCGTTTCCGCATCCAGAGACGCAGTGGCCTCATCCACCAGCAGTACCTGGGATTTTTTCAGAAGGC
>JAFQCY010000155.1 GCA_017399355.1 Oscillospiraceae bacterium | reverse complement strand
CATGTGTGCGCCCGTTGCAGGCAGTGCGTTTTTCGGGCGCACACATGGGTGCGCCCCTACGACCACTATTCGCATAAATTTCCGTTTACAGCAGTGCCGGATACAGGTTCCCCCGGCCTTTGGGGCCGGGGGAGGGTTTATTCAGGCTCTGCAGGAGGAATAAACTGCAAAGCCCCCACCGATTAATTGCTTGCCCCTCAGATTTTGGGAGAGGAGGCAGGTGCCTGCTTCCTGAATTTCGTGGGGCATGGAGTCGTTGTTAATGTATACCGTGACCCTTTGATTTTGGTATTCCCGGGCAAAGGCCAGGAACCGGGAGCCCTGCTCTGCGCTCAGGATGCGGAAATTGCCGCTTCTCAGGGGCAGCAGCTCCCTGCGCAGAGAGATGGCACGGCGGAAAAAGTCATACAGCCCCCGGTCTCCCCCATCCCAGGGCATCGGGCGGCGATACTCCTCCTCCAAAACTCCCTCGATGCCCTGCTCATCGCCGTAGAAAATGGTGGGCATCCCCGGGAAGCAGAGCTGAAACAGCACCGCCGATTTATATTTCTGCAGATCGCCGCCGCAGAGAGAGAGGAAACGGCTGACATCGTGGCTATCCAATAGATTCATCTGGGCGGGGGTGATCTGCTGCTTATAGCGCAGGAGCATATCCGTAAGTCTTCCGGAAAACGCAAAGGCATCGATCCTGCCCCGGGCGAAGAAAAGCTCGCAGTGCTTGCGGAGATCGTAGTTCATGGCAGAGTCGAACATATCGCCCTGCAGCCAGTGCCGTGCGGACTCCCAGACCTCCCCGATCAGGAGGGCATCAGGCTTGACCTCCTTCACGGCTTTGCGGAAGGCACGCCAGAAGCCGTCATCCACCTCGCTGGCCACATCCAGCCGCCAGCCGTCGATATCGAACTCCTCCACCCAATAGCGGCCCACCCGGCAGAAATACTCCCGTACCTCCGGGTTGGCCGTATCCAGCTTGGGCATCATCCGCTCGTAGGCAAAGCAGGCATAGTCCGGGTAGATCTCCGGGGTTTCGGGGCGCTGCACAGGGAAAGTAAGGCGGTAGAACCAGGAGCAGTATTTGGAGTTTTCCTGGTTCTTCACCACATCCTCAAAGGCAAAAAAGTGCCAGCCGCAGTGGTTGAAAACGCCATCGATGATGACCCGAATGCCCTTTGCGTGGAGGCTCTGCACCATCTCACGGAAGGCTTCGTCCCCACCGAAGACAGGATCTACATGGAAATAGTCCAAAAGATCGTATTTATGGTATTCTCCGGCGGCAAAGATGGGGTTCAGGTAGACACAGTTGATCCCCAGCTGCAGGAGGTAGTCGATATTCTCCGTGACTCCCCGGAGCGTGCCGCCCAGCTTGCCGTGGACGGTCTGACCGCCGTACTCCTGCTGTGTGGGCTGCATAGAGATGAACTTCTTCCCGGTGGCGAAGCTATCGGGGAAGATATTGTAGACCACCGCATCCTGCACCCAAGCGGGCACTCTGGCCAGATCTGCCCGATGGTGAAAGGGCAGCTTGAAATACTGGGAGCGGTCATCTACATGGTGATGGGTGAAGACATCGCCGTAGTAGAGAATGGAGCTCTCCCCGTCAAAAAGCTCAAAATAATAATACACACGCTCATAGGGGCTCTCCACAATGACCTGCCAATAATCAAAGAGCGGATCGGAGGCGATCTTCTCCATGGGGACGGGGGTAAAGAGGATGGGCGTTTGGCGGCAGGCGGTGTCGCCATAGGCCAGGGTAACTGCGGTCAGATCATCCCGGGCGCTGCGGAGGCGGTAGACGATGCGGGTTTCGTCCAGACCGTGGCAGTATTCGGACATAGGTCGATGGAAAACAGCTTCCAGCTTCATCCCTTCACACCTCCTGCCGTCAGGCCGGATGTCATATACTTCTGGCAGAGGAAGAAAATGATCAGCACCGGCACCGAGACCGTGATCGAGGCTGCGGCAAACACCGGCCAGGAGCCGGTCATCTCCGTAGCCTGGAGGGAATTGAGCCCGGCGGCTAAGGTGTACTTCTCTTCGCCGGTCATAAAGGTCGTGGCATAGATATACTCGTTCCACACATAGATCAGCACCTGCAAAGCGGTGGTGATGATGCTGGGCTTGGCCAGAGGCAGGACGATCCGCAGCACCACCTGCAAATCGCTGGCGCCGTCCATCCGTGCGGCCTCCTCGATCTCCATGGGAATGGTATCAAAATAGCCCTTGGTATTCCAGAGGCTGAAGACTGCCATGGTACCGGTATAGACCAGGATCAAGCCGACACCCGTATTGACCAGGCCCACCGGCCGCAGCAGGCGGTAGATGGCAAACATGGACAGCAGCGCCGGGAAGGAATTCAGCAGCACCAGGCACTTGAGGATGGTCTTTCTCCCCCGGAAGCGGCGGCGGGAGAAGCAATAGGCCGCCGGAACGGCCACCGCCAGGGACAGGGTCACCGTCACCGCCGCCAGAAGCACCGTATTTTTAAACCAGACCAGAATATCCTCCCCAAAGATCACCCGCTTGTAGTTCTCAAAGGTAAAATCCTTGGGGATGAAGGAAAAGTCCGAGCTGAGCAGGCTGTTCTGGCCGCTGAAGGACACGCTGAGGGCATAGAGAATGGGGATCAGGGTGGCAAAGCACAGCGCCAGGAAGAATACATTCAAAAAGGTCAGCCCGATCCGCTCTTTGCATTTTTTACTCATCGGCCAGCCTCCTCCTTCATCTGGTATCGGGCAGAGAAGATCAGCAGCAACAGGAAGATCAGAATGGAGATTGCAGAGCTGTAGCCGTAGTTGTTGGTGATAAAGGCATTCTCGTAGGCATAGGTCAGCACCTTGTGGAAGCCGGAGCCGGTCTTTGCCCCGGCCTGCTGGGTCAGAAGATAGACCACGTCAAACTGCTTAAAGGTGGTAAAGACCGTGATGATCACCGCCGGGCCGATAATAGGCGAGATGGCAGGCAGGGTGATGGCCCTGGTACGCTGGAACCAGTTCGCCCCGTCCAAAAGGGCGCTCTCGTAGTAGCTGCGGTCGATGGACTGCATGGCGCCATCCATGATCATGATCATAAAAGGGAGGGCCAGCCAGAGGTTCACCACGGTGCAGCAGAGGAAGGCGGACAGATCACTGCTGAGCCAATGGACGGTCTGCTGCCCCAGCTTTTCCATCCACTGGTTCAGAAGTCCAAACTGAGAATTGAAAATTCCTGTTTTCCAGAGCAAAATGGACACATAGCCGGGCATCGCCCAGGGGAACATTAAGAGCGTCTTATACAGCCGCCGCAGGCGCAGCTTCCGAATATTCAGGAGGCTGGCCAGGACGAAGGCGATGACCAGCTGCAAAACCATATTGACCACCGTCCACAGCACCGTAGCCAGCAAGGCGGAGAGGAAGCCGGAGTCAAAGGTAAAGAGCGCCCGACCATAGTTCTTCAGCCCAATGACAGAGAAGTCGAACCAATGGTACACATTCATATTGGTCAGGCTGATATAGAAGGTATAGAGGATCGGGAAAACCACCATCAGGGAGATGAGGATCATAGAGGGAGCTGACCAGGCACAGGTGGTCAGCCGTTCTTTTCTACGCTTGTTCATACATAGCGCCCCTGTTTATTTCATAGCCTCGATAAGCTGCTCTGCCTCCTTCCGGGCAGCCTGTAAGCTCTCTTCCACGGGCTTGCCGGAGAGGTTTACATCCGTCAGGAGGTTGCTGACTACCGTCCACATCACGTCCATCTCCGGGATATTGGGCATGGGGACGGCGATCTCGGCGGTAGAGCGCATGGCCTGCACCAGCGGGTCCTCTGCAACCCGTGCATCCTCGTAGCAGAGGCTGTTGGCAGGTGCGCAGCCGCTGGCCAGAGCCAGCTCAATGCCCACCGCAGGATCGGTAAGAGCAGCTAAAAGCTGCTGCACGGCGGCGGCCTTCGTCTCGGCGGCGTGCTTCAGCACATGGATGCCCTGCACCCCGGAATAGGGCGCCAGGGCCAGACCGGTGGCATCCACCACGGGCATGGGCGCAATACCAAGATCGATCTCCGCCCCACGGGCAGAGGGTACCATCCAGGGGCCGCCGATGGTGGCATCGGCCTTGCCCTCTAAAAAGAGGGTATTGACGGTGCTGTACTCCGTCTCGCCGGGCATCAGCGCTACAAAATTCAGATGGTACTCCAGGGCCGCCTGCACCGCCAGGGGATCGGGGAAGGGGGTGGCGGTTTCATCGATGATGCTGCCGCCAAAGCCGTGGATCCAGGCAGCGGAGTAGTAAGCGGTGCTGTGCTGCTCCACAAAGCCATAGCGGCCACGGCCCGTATTATTCTCCATATAGGATAGCAGCTCATCGGTGGTTTTGGGGACTTCCTCATCCTGCATATAGCGGCGGTTATACATAAAGAGCAGGGTCTCAAAATACAGGGGCAGCTGGTAGAGGGTTTGACCATAGCTGGCGGCCTCCAGGGTCATATCCAGATACGGCTCCAGCGCCCCCTCGGCCAGCAGCTCCTCTATGGGGGCAAGGATGCCCATCTCCGCAAAGACACCCACCTTATCATGGGCAAAGATAAACAGATCCGGCGCAGCAGAGGGATCGTTGCCCACCAGCTTCAGGGAGTCTGTCAGGCTGGTTTTCTTCTCAAAGACCACCTCTAACTCCGGGACGGCAGCCTGCAAATGCTGCTCCATAGCCTGGATGACACCGTCCTCCTTATCATGCCAGATGACCAGACGCTTTGCCTCTGCCGGGTCAGCTGCAGGCTGGCCGCAGGCCGCCAGGGAGAGCAGCATTGCCAGGCAGAGCAGCAGGGAGCATATTCTTCTCATTGCATTTCCTCCTTGGTTCCTTGCAAAGGCGGGTACACGGTAACCGTGTACCCGCAATACGGTATACTTACTTCTTTTTCTTCTTCAGGATCAGGACCGTACCGCCGCCCAGCACAGCAACCGCCGCAGCAGAGATGCCCACGATCAGGCCGGTGTTATTCTTCTTCTCCGACTCCCCGGTGGCAGGCTCCTGGGGCTCGGTGGGTGTCTCCGTGGGCTGGGTGTCCTCCTCCGAGGGCTCGGTCACGGGCTCGGTGACCTCGGCCGCAGGCTCTTCATAGGAGACCGTGGCATTTTCCGCATCGGTCACTACGACCCAAACGTCTTTGCCCACCTCTACGGACAGATCCGTAGTCTGCACCGTGCCCTCATTGGCATTGATGATCACGGAATTGATCCAGCCGGGGACCTCGATGGCATACCAGTCACCGTCCTGGGTCAGGGCCTCGCCGGGCCAGGAGGTGAAGGCATTGGTGCCATCCGGTGCGGACCAGGCCCAGCAGCAGGGAGCGGCCCAATCTGCAGGCACCTTGGCATAGACGGTAATGGGCTCCACAGCCTTATTGGGATCCTCATAGCTCAGCTCATAGCTCAGATCCTCATAGACGGTGATCCAAAGCTCCTTGCCCTCCACGGCAATGTCGGCGGTCTGCACCGTGCCCTCATTGCCATTGATGATCAGGGAGTTGATCCAGGTGGGGGCCTTGCCGGTAAACCAGCCGTCCTCGCCCTCGGTCAGGGCCTCGCCGGGCCAGGCCTCAAAGGCATTGGTGCCGTCGGGAGCAGACCAGGCCCACAGATTCACAGTCTTCCAGGACAGGGGTACATAGGCATGGATCACGAACTTCTCAACGTAGGCGGGGATCTCGCCCCGGAGCTGAGCCTCATAGGAAACCGTAGCGCTCAGATCCTCGGCTACGGTGATCCATACGGCCTTGCCGGCCTCCACCACAATGGCATCGGTCTGGATGGCTGTGTCTTCGCCCTGGTTGGCATTGACGATCACATTCTGAACATAACCGGGAACATAGATGTAGTACCAGCCCTCTGCCAGCTCCTCCAGCGCCTCGCCGGGCCAGGAAGCGAAGGCATTGGTTCCGTCATCGGCCCAGGCCCAAAGATTGGGAGACTCCCAGCCCTCGGGGACATTGACCATAACGGGGATCATTTCGGTCTCTTCCGCTGCAAAGGCCGCCGTGGGAAGCACAGCAAGCAGCAGCATCAGAACTGCAAGGATAGCGATTGTCTTTTTCATAGATCATCCCTCCTGTTTTTTATCGCTAAACCCACTATAGCACCGGCACTTTCCACCGTCAATGCGATTTTGCGAAAGCGGTTTCTCCATAATTTCCGCTCTTTTGAACAAAGAATTTTCGGTAATTTTGTGCATTTCTCCCATAAAATCCCCATGTTTTTCCTGCAAAAGCAGAGACGATCCGATCTCCGTCCGCTCCCATTTGCGAAAGCGGTTTCGCAGTTTCCTGCCCCGGTTAAAAATTCCGCCCCGGATAAAAATACCGCCCCGGGAATTTCCCGGGGCGGTGACGGTAGTTTGGCTTACTTCTTCAGGAAACGGTAGAGGATGGTTGCGATCTGGGCACGGGTGGCGCAGGCCTGCGGCTGCAGCTCACCCTGGATGCCATTGATGATGCCCTCTTCCACAGCCCAGCACAGAGCCTCGTAGGCATAGGCGCTGACCTTGTCGGCATCGGCAAAGCCGCCCAGGTTGCCCTCGGTAGCAGGCTTCTTGGCATAGCGGTAGAGGATGGTAACGATCTGCTCACGGCTGATGGCAGTATCGGGCTCGAAGATGCCCACGGCAGTGCCGTTGACAATGCCCTTGCTGTTGGCCCAGACCACGGCATCGGTGTACCAGAGATCCTCGGGAACATCGTAGTAGGGGTTGGTGATGTTGCTCACATCGGGGCAGCCCTCCAGACGGTAGAGGATGGTCACCAGCATAGCACGGGTGACGCAGCCATCGGGAGCGAACTCGCCCTCGTCAATGCCGACCATGAGGCCCTGCTCCAGAGCGAACTCCACACCCACCTCGTACCAGGTATTCCGCTCCAGGTCGGAGTAGGTATCATAGAGGCTCTTTTCCTCGGCATTGGGGTCAGCCTGGCCGCAGTGGCTGCAGGCGCCGTCTACATAGTCATGGCCCAGGGGGGCGATGAAGTCGGTTCTGTAGAAGCCATCGCAGTTGGCGCAGATCTTCTTGGTATAGCCCACTTCCTCACAGGTGGGAGCGACAATTTCCTCCTTGGAGTAGTCGTGGCCGGGGGCTGCAATACGCTTGCCCTCCTCCAGGATCTCGCCGCAGACAGAGCAGCAGAGGTCGCCGGTGTAGCCGGCAGCGGTGCAGGTGGCATCCTTGGCACCTACCAGGACGGATTCGCCGTGCTCGGTGGTGGGGATGGCCTCGCCTTCCTCCAGGACTGCGCCGCAGGCGGTGCAGCAGAGGTCGCCGGTGTAGCCTTCTTCGGAACAGGTGGGCTCCTTGGCGCCTACCAGCTCGCCCTCGTCATGCTCGGTGGTGGGGATGGCTTCGCCTTCCTCCAGCACTTCGCCGCAGGCAGCGCAGCAGAGGTCGCCGGTATAGCCTTCTTCGGCGCAGGTGGGATCCTTGGCGCCCACGATCTCGGTCTCCTCGTGGTTACATTCCACCGCAGGCTCGTTCAGCTTATAGATATTGAAGAGGAACTTATCGCCGCCGGCACCCAGGCCGTAGGTGGTAAAGCCGCTGTAGTACTCCAGGTACTGGTTGGCATTGCCGTTGTAGGCGGCATTGACCGCATGGACATAGAAGCCGCCCTCGGTGGCCTCCAGCGCCCAGAGGCTGTACTCGGACTCGGCAGCATCCATGGTCAGGGCATTTCCTGTTGCGCCGGAGGTCATGTACTTGCCCTCGGCATCCACAAAGCGGAGGAAGCCGTCCTCGCCGATGCGCAGGGTGAACAGGCCGCTCTCGTCATCGGTACCGATCTTCTTATCGCCGATGGTGACCTCGGTGGTGCCCTGCAGCTTGCTGCCGGAGGCAACATTATTGACCAGGGAGGCGCCTGCATTGTAGAAGATAGCAACGGTATCACCGTCTGCCAGGGTTGCGGGATCCTCCACCAGATCCAGGATGTACTTACCGGTGGCCTCGCCTACCACGATCTCGCCGGTGTAGACGATCTCCCAATTGGAGGGAGCGGGGGAAACGCCGCCCTTGGCCTCGGTCTCGGCGGTGAGGAACTCGGCAATGAGATCCTGAACGAAGCCGCCGCCCATGTCATCGGTCTGGGACCAGATGCAATCCTCGGGGCCATACTCGGCGAAGGGGCCGGAGGCATTGCCCAGGTGGTAGTTATTGACCGCCAGGATGTAGACCTCTTCGTCTACCACTTCTCTGCCATCGGCGAACTTCAGGCCGACGATGCGGTCATACTTCTCACGGGACATATCGTACTGGAAGTCGATGCCGTAGAAGATGGGATTGGTGAAGTCGTCACCGGTGGTGCCGAAGACCGGCGTGCCGGAGGCGGTGCTGACGGACAGGTGGGTGGCTGCGTTGAACTCCAGAATTTCACGGATCTCTGCGCCGGTGACGGGCAGGAGATACAGGGAGTTATCATAGCGGTACATACGGTAGATGTCCTTCATGGACAGGTTGCCTGCCTTAACATTGTAAGAGCCGTTGACCACCACAGAGGTGGAGGAGAGGTCAACACCCAGATCAGTCAGGCCGGTGGCAGCATAGAGCTCTGCCTGCTTATCCTCGGTATCATACTTCTCAGCCAGGTGGATGGAGCCCTGAGCCATCTGCGCACGGCCAATGAGGTCCATGGTATCGGACTGCTCTAAGTAGAACTTGGTGGTGGTGTTCCAATCGCCTACAGCCACACCGGCGGTATTGCTGACATACTCGTTGGCGGCATCGGCATAGGGCTGGATCAGAGCCTTGAGGCCGGCATCGGCAGCGTAGTTGGAGAGCTTGTTATTGACGCTGCTCTTGAGGCTGATGGTGCCATCGGCAGCGATGGTGAAGACGGAGGTGGTGAGGCTGTTGCCGCCGCCATTGACCACCAGAACATCCTTACCCTCGGCGTTCTTGTAGCTCTTGTTGGAGTAGCTCTCGGAGTGGTCGTGACCGGCAATGACCATATCGATGCCGGTAGTGCCGGCGATCATGGAGTAGACCTGGTTCTCGGTGTTGACACCGTAGGTCAGGTCTTCATCGGAAACGGCAGCGCCCAGGCCGGAGTGGAAGGCAACGATGACGAAATCAGGAGCTTCCTTCTCCTCGATGGTCTTGACCCACTTCTCAGCCTCCCAGCGGATGGACAGGGCGGGGTTATCGGGGTGGGAGAAGCGCATGCCGGGATAGTTATCGGGCACGTCCCAACGGGTGCAGTCGGGGGTGACGAAGCAGAGAATGGCCACCTTTACGTCATTACCTGCGGAGTCCTTCAGATTCTTAATGACATAGGGAGTCAGGACATTGCTGCCGTCCTCATAGTAGAGGTTGGCGCAGACGGCGGGCAGGCTCTTCAGCCCCTCCACATCGGATTCCAGATAGGCATAGATATCGGCCATGGTATCCCAGGCGTAGTTAAACTCGTGGTTACCGGAGTTGGCTGCATCATAGCCGATGTACTTCATGGCAATGGCCATGGGGTTGGGATCGGTGGTCAGGCCCTGGGTGTACTGGGAGATCTGCAGGGTGGAGACGGGAGTGCCCTGATAGGTATCGCCGTTATCCACCAGAACTACGTTGTCGCCATAGGTCTCACGCAGCTTTGCCACAGCGGTGGCCACGTTGAGCATGGAGTTGTTCATGTTGGTGTCGTTGAGGACATTTCTGTCCCAGGTTCTGCCGTGCATATCCGTGGTGGACAGGACAACGAACTCCGTCTCGCCCTCGGCAGCGAACGCTGCAGGCAGCACAGACAGGAGCAGAGCCAGCATGCACAGGAGAGCAAGACTGCGCTTCATCAGATGTTTCATAAGCATCCTCCTAAAGAAAGTTTTACGGATATATTTTACTATTAATTTCCTTATCTTGCAAGAAGCCTTTGGCCAAATCCGGAAAATTAGTGAATCTCCACAATCCCAGCACTTTGAAAATGGGCAATATTCCGAAAAGCAAAGAGAGGATAGCCAAAGTGTCGAGAAATATGATATACTGTAGTATATTTTGATAGTTTCAAAGAGGCGATGCTTTATGACAACTGACCAGATCTCTGCCCTTCTGACCGCCGATGCCAAAGCCGTCCTGGAGATGGACCGGCAGCACTATTTTAAGCAGGTAAAGCAGGCGGCTAATATTATTGCCGCCAATGCCGACAAGCGCCCGGTGATCCTGCTGGCAGGCCCCTCCGGCTCCGGCAAGACCACCTCCGCCATTTTGATCAGCCGGGAGCTGGAGGCCATGGGGATGCCCACTCATATGCTGCCCATGGACGACTACTTCAGCCCCCTGACCCAGGAAGAGCTGGCCCTGCTCAAGGAGAATAAATTAGACCTGGAGAAGCCCAGCAGAGTGGATATCCCCTTCTTCCAGATGCAGCTGGGTCAGCTTTTGGCAGGAGAACGGGTAGAGCTGCCCCGTTATGATTTTAAGGAGAGCAAACGGGTCTTTGAGGGAAAATTCCTCCAGCGAAAGCCCGGCGAGCTGATCATTATGGAGGGCATCCATGCCCTGAACCCGGAGGTCACGGGCTATGCCGACCAGACCTCCCGGGTCTATGTCAGCGTGCGTACCCGTATCACCTCCCGGGACGGCTCTGTGCTGCACCCCTCCTTTATCCGTCTGGCACGGCGCTTGCTCCGGGATCGCACCGGCAGAAACCGTGCCCTCACCGAGACCATCGCCATGCGGCAGCGGGTGGATCAGGGGGAGCAGAACTACATCATGCCCTTTAAGGGCCTGGCCCACTGCTCCATCGACTCCTTCTACTCCTGCGAGATGAGCATCTACCGTCCCTTCCTTTTGGAGGAGCTGCGGCAGCTGCTGCCCGGCTACCCCGATCTTCGGGAGCTGGTGCACATCTTAGAGGAGCTGCCCGACCTCTCCACAGAGCTTGTCCCCGGGGATAGCCTGCTGCGGGAGTTTATCGGCGGCAGCGAACTGCACTATTAAGGAGGGGCCATATGAAAAACTACATCGTTGCCCTGGATCAGGGCACGACCTCCAGCCGTGCCATTGTCTTTGACCACAAGGAGAATATCATCTCCATGGCCCAGAAGGAATTCCCCCAGATCTACCCCAAAAACGGCTGGGTGGAGCATGACCCCATGGAGATCTACTCCGGCCAGTTCGGTGTGATGATGGAGGCCATTACCCGTGGGGGCATCCGCCCCGAGGAGATCGCCGCCATCGGCATCACCAATCAACGTGAGACCACCCTGGTCTGGGAGAAAGCCACGGGAAAGCCCATCTGCAATGCCATCGTCTGGCAGTGCCGCCGCACCGCCTCCATCTGCGATGAACTAAAGGCCCGGGGCTTGGAGGAGTACATCCGCAATACCACCGGCCTGGTTCTGGATGCCTATTTCTCCGCCACCAAGATCAAGTGGATCCTGGATCACGTCCCCGGCGCAAGGCAGAAGGCCGAGCGTGGGGAGCTGCTCTTCGGCACGGTGGATACCTGGCTCCTCTGGAAATTCACCGAGGGCAAGGTTCACGCCACGGACTATACCAATGCCTCCCGTACCATGCTCTTTGACATCCACCGGCTCTGCTGGGACGAGAGGCTGGCCGCCGAGCTGGAGATCCCCCTGTGCATGCTGCCGGAGGTACGCCCCAGCAGCGGCATTTTCGGCTACTGCAATATTCAGGGCTGCTCCATTCCCATTGCAGGCATCGCCGGTGACCAGCAGGCTGCCCTCTTCGGCCAGTGCTGCTTCCGGGAGGGCGAGGCCAAAAATACCTACGGCACCGGCTGCTTCCTCCTGATGCACACCGGCAATCAGCCCTGCATCAGCAAGCACGGCCTGGTGACCACCTTAGCCGCCGGTGTGGGCAAGGAAGCCTGCTATGCCCTGGAGGGCAGCGTGTTTGTGGCAGGGGCTGTGGTGCAGTGGCTCCGGGACGAGATGGAGCTCATCGGCAAATCCTCCGAGGCGGAGGCCAGAGCCACAGCCGTAGCCGACACGGGTGGCGTGTACTTCGTACCGGCCTTTACGGGCCTGGGCGCGCCCCATTGGGATATGTATGCCCGAGGCGCCATTGTGGGCATCTCCCGGGGCACCAGGGCGGAGCATATTATCCGTGCCGCTCTGGAGTCCATCGCCTACCAGAGCATGGAGCTGGTGGAGGCCATGGAGAAGGACACCGGCATCCGCCTGGCAGAATTAAAGGTGGACGGCGGCGCCAGCGTCAACAGCTTCTTGATGCAGTTCCAGTCGGATATTTTAGATGCCCTGGTGCGCCGTCCCCGTATCCGGGAGACCACCGCCCTGGGCGCTGCCTGCCTGGCCGGGCTGGCCGTGGGCTTCTGGAAGGACACCGGGGAGCTCCGTGCCCTATGGCAGTGCGACCGCAGCTATGCCCCCAACATGACCGCCGAGCAGCGGAAGCTGGGTAAGAAAAACTGGGCAAAAGCCGTGGGTCGCAGCCGTCAATGGGAGGATTCGTAATTTTACTTAGCATTCAACCCGTGGTTGAGTCGAAAAAACAGGGAAAATAAACCTCCCGATGATTGCGTTTTGCTCGATTCAACGAGATAATGGGCATAGGAAAAGGAGGTCATCCATATGGAACACAAATCTTTAGGTGAACGAATCAAATACCACCGCAAGCGGCTTGGCCTGACCCAGGAGCAGCTGGCAGAGCGGATGCGGGTCAGCGCCCAGGCGGTGAGCAAGTGGGAGAATAACCTCTCCTGCCCCGATATCTCCGTGCTGCCGGAGCTGGCCGATGTCTTCGGCATCAGCCTGGACGAGCTGATGGGCCGCAGCAACAGCGCTGTCTGCGAGGCAGAGCCTGTGAAGACTGAGGAGAAGAAGTCCGAATACAGCTGGCATTGGGAGCTGCCCATGCGCAAGCTGCACAGTATCATCTTCGCCATCTTCGTCCTGCTCTATGGTGGTCTGCTGTTATGGAACAATGTGATGTCCTACGATGTGTCCTGGTGGACGCTGCTGTGGACCCTGGGCCTGTGCTTCATCGGTGTCAGCGGCCTGTGCCACGGTTTTTCCTTCTTCTGCCTGATCATGACCGTAGCCGGTGGCTTCTTCCTGCTGGATTCCTATGAGCTATTCACCTTTGATTTAGGCTGGGGCGTGCTGATCCCCGCCGTGCTGATCATCTGGGGCATCAGCCTGCTACTGGATCTGATCCTGGGCAAGAAAAAGAAGGTGCGCCCGGCTATCCACGGCAGTCACAACGGCAAGGCCAAACGGGAGTACAGCTGCACCAACGGCTGGCTGGCCTGCGAGATGAGCTTTGGCGATTACCGCACCGCCGTGGCCACCCCGATCCTGCGTGGCGGCAGTATCGAGTGCAATTTTGGCAACTACACCGTGGATTTCTCCGGCTGCGAGGCCCTGGCAGAGAACTGCAAGGTAGAGGTGGAGAACAATTTCGGCAGCCTGACCCTGCTGGTGCCCGACCATTTCCGGGTGGAGCTGGGCAGCAACGAGACCTTTGCCGGAGATGTGGAGGTCAAAGGCAGCCCCGCTCCCGAAACCCAGGGGCTTCTGATCATCAACGGCGAGAGCAACTTCGGCTCCCTGGAGATCAAGTACATCTAAACAGAACAGATAAGAGGCGCACCAAAAAAAGGTGCGCCTCTGTGCATATAAAGATATCGGTGAGACTAAGGACTAATAACTAAGGACGAATAGCTGAGGTATCGGTG
>JAFQCY010000154.1 GCA_017399355.1 Oscillospiraceae bacterium | reverse complement strand
TAGTCGCCTCACCGAGAAACATCCATTTGACTTTGTGTGTTGCATCCTTCAATTTTTGATACCAAGAGCCGCCTTGTTTTGAGGCGGCTCTTGGTTCCTTATTTCAGCTGGTTTCCATCGGAGAAGGCATTGCCCACTTTTTCGCCCAGGGTATAATAGCCGTGGCCGAAGGAATCGTAGGTAATGGGGCGGAACTTTGTCAGGTCGATCTTCCCCTCGGTGAGGATCTTCTCATCGGCGCAGATGTTGACGATCTTGCCGATCATCAGACCCAGCTCTGTGTCATAGCTGACCAGCTCACACTCCAGGGCCATGGGCAGCTCCTCAATGAGCGGAGCATTGACAAATTCGCTCTTTGTGCAGCTCCAGCCGGCCTTTTCCAACTTCTTAGGCTCCTTGTCCCCGGAGACCAGGCCCACATAATCCGCCGGGATCACATTGTCCGCATCGGCCATGCTGACGGTAAAGGCTTTGGTCTTCAGGATATTCTTGGTGGTACGGTGATCTTCCGAGAGGCAGATGCCAATGAGGCCGGTATCCACAATGCCGCCCCAGGCAGCATTCATGGCATTGGGCGTTCCGGTTTCGTCATAAGAGCCGATGATCAGCACCGGCATGGGATACAGGGCGGTTTTGGGGCCGAAGTTTGTACGCATGATAGAGAGTTCCTTTCGTTTTTTGTCTATTATAATTCCTTCTACTCGATTTTGTCAAGCCTCGTGATTTTTCACAAAAAGCTATTTCATTTTTGAGAAAGCTATGGTAAAATAGCCATAGAATTTTAGGAACAGGAGCTGATCTTCGTGAAAACTCTGTTAAAAGGCGGCACTGTGGTCAATGCCGCAGGCAAGCAGGCTGCAGATGTGCTGATTGAGGGCGAAAAAATCATCGCCGTTGGTGCAGATCTGAGTGCCGAAGGCTGCAAGGTCATCGACGTCAGCGGAAAGCTGCTCTTCCCCGGCTTCATCGATGCCCACACCCATTTTGACCTGGACGTCTGCAACACCACCACCGCAGACGACTTCTACACCGGCGGCCGCTCTGCGCTGCGTGGCGGCACCACCATGGTCATTGACTTCGCCTGCCCCAACAAGGGCGAGACCCTGCAGTATGGTCTGGATCTCTGGCACAGGAAGGCAGAGGGTAAGACCGCCTGCGACTACGGCTTCCACATGACCATTGACGACTGGAACGAGGGCATCATCGAGGAGCTGCCCAGGATGTTTGAAGAGGGCATCAGCTCCTTTAAGATGTACATGACCTACCCCGCCATGATGATCGGGGACGAGGATATGTTCAAGGCCCTGCGGAAGATGAAGGAGTTGGGAGGCATCGCCGGTGTCCACTGCGAGAATGCAGGGGTGATCGATGCCCTGATCAAAGAGAAGAAGGCAGCCGGGGAATTTGCCCCCGCCAGCCATCCCCTGTGCCGCCCCTCTATTTTGGAGGCCGAGGCGGTGAGCCGTCTGCTGAAGATGGCTGCGGTTGCCGATGTGCCGGTGGTGATCGTCCACCTCTCCTCGGAGGATGGTCTCAAGGAGGTTCAGGCCGCCAGAGCCAGAGGTCAGAAGGTTTATGTGGAGACCTGCCCCCACTACCTGCTGCTGGAGGACTCTGTCTATTCCAAGCCGGATTTTGAGGGCGCAAAGTACGTCTGTGCGCCGCCTCTGCGGAAAAAGCAGGACAATGAGGCCCTGTGGAGCGCCATTGCACGGGGCGAAGTGCAGACCGTCTCCACCGACCACTGCAGCTTCACCCTGAAGCAGAAGGATGCCGGTCGGGAGGACTTCACCCAGATCCCTGGCGGTATGCCCGGCGTAGAGACCCGTGGTGTTCTGCTGTATACCTTCGGCGTTGCGGAGGGTCGGATCACAGCAGAGAAGATGGCGGAGGTGCTCTCCGAAGCCCCTGCCAAGCTCTACGGTGCCTATCCCCGTAAGGGCCATATTGCCCCCGGTGCAGATGCGGACATTGTGGTCTACGATCCTGCGGTGGACGGCCTGATCACCGCTGCAGATCAGGTGGCCAATGTGGACTATGCGCCCTATGAGGGTGTGCGGACTGCGGGCCACATCGCCCAGGTCTGGCTCAGAGGCGAACTGAGCGTGGAGGAGGGCAAGCTGCTCTCGGAGCCCAAGGGCAAGTATATCCCCAGAGGAAAATGCAGCCTCTGAGGGTTTAAGCGGCAAAGACATGGCTATACTCCTCTGTAAAGGAGGATGAGAGACCATGGTAAAGGGAACGACACGGCAGGTGGTCGTGGTGCGAAACCCCGACCGGCAGTTCTTTGAGCAGGCGATCTTTCTGCTGAAGGAGGATGCCCTGGAGAAGCACGGCTTGGGTGAGCGTGAGCTGCTGGATGAGGCCCGCCGCCTCAGCAGCTGCGAGATCTCCCAAAAATCCCGCCGAAAGCCCCATAGTCCCGCCTTTTGGCTGGGTCTGGGTGCCTTCCCCGTAGCCGCAGGCTGGCTGCTGACGATCCTGCTATAAGAACAGGGACTGTCTTCGGACAGTCCCTGATTTTTTATTCGACCTCGGGCAGCTTGCTGAGGCTCTTTTGGATCTCCTCGTCAGAGGGGACGTAGTCGGTCATCTCGCCGTCATTGAACTTCTTGTAGGCATAGAGGTCAAAGTAGCCGGTTCCCGTGAGGCCGAAGACGATGGTCTTCTCCTCCCCGGTCTCCTTGCACTTCAGGGCCTCGTCAATGGCCACACGGATGGCATGGCTGCTCTCGGGGGCAGGCAGGATGCCCTCCACCCGTGCAAAGGTCTGGGCGGCATCAAAAACCTCGGTCTGGCTGACGCTTCTGGCCTCCATGAGGCCGTCATGATAAAGCTGAGAGAGGATGCTGCTCATGCCGTGGTAGCGCAGGCCGCCGGCATGGTTGGCCGCAGGCATAAAGCCGCTGCCCAGGGTGTACATCTTGGCCAGAGGGCAGACAGCACCGGTATCGCAGTAGTCATAGGCATACTTGCCACGGGTCAGGCTGGGGCAGGAGGCAGGCTCTACGGCAATGATCTGCATATCCGCCTCGCCCCGGAGCTTCTGGCCCACAAAGGGCGAGATCAGGCCGCCCAGGTTGGAGCCGCCGCCGGCACAGCCAATGATGATATCCGGCACGATGCCGTACTGATCCAGAGCCGCCTTGGTCTCCATACCGATGAT
>JAFQCY010000016.1 GCA_017399355.1 Oscillospiraceae bacterium | reverse complement strand
TTTCTTCCTCCCACTGTGTGTTCTCTACCATAGTATACACCTTTTTCACCAAAAACACCCTAGTCAAATTGTTCACGATTGCCGAATTGTACCGTTATCCACAAAATAAGATAACGTTTCCTCTTTTATTCAAAACAATTTTATGATATGCTGTACTTGGAATAGTATAGTTCGGTATTTTTTATCGATTATTCACAAAAATCAGGAGGTTAGATTTATGATAATCCATCGTCCTCAATCGGCTGCCGAAGCGGTGCAGATCCGTTACGCCAGCCCCGACACCACGGCTTACCTGGCCGGCGGCACGGATGACCTGCGCCTGGGCGGTGCAGCAGAGGGAAAAGAACTGATCGACATCAACGCACTGGGCTTTGACACCATCGAAGAAAAAGACGGCAAGCTCTACATCGGCGCTCAGGTGACCCTGCAGCAGCTGGTGGAAAGCGATCTGATCCCCGCATTTATCAAAGAGGCCGCAAAGTTCTGCGCCTCCTTTGCCAAGCGCAATGCCGCCACCGTGGGCGGTAACCTGGCACTCCGCCGGGACGACAGCTATCTGGCAGCCGCCCTCTGCGCCGCAGAGGCCAAGCTCATCGCCCTGAGCGCTAAGGGCGAAAAGGAAGAAAGCGTATACGACTACCTGAAGGGCAGCTGCAAGTGCCTGCTGGAGTACATTGTCCTCGACAAGAACCGTGAGGGCTGGGTCAAGCGATTCGGCAATACCTCCTCCAGCCACGCAGCTCTGATCGCAGCCGTCAGCGGCGAGACCTACGCCCTGAGCGTCAAGGGAAGCGCTCTGGCCTGCAGCAATACCCCCGACCTGTACGAGACCATGGAATTCTGTGACGATCTGACCGGCAGCGCAGAGTACAAAAAGTACCTGGCCAAGACCGTCTTTACTCTGAGGAGGTAAGAACATGGAATTTAGATGCAGAATTAACGGCGAAGAGATCCGCCTGCTGGGCGAAGCTACCGAGCGCCTGAGAGACGTGCTGTACCGCAACGGCTATCTCTCCGTCCGTGACAGTGACGATGCCGAGGGCTTTGCAGGCTCCGACACCATCATCTTCAATGGCAAGCTGAAATACTCCAACCTCATCCTGCTCTACCAGGCCGAGAGTGCCGAGATCCGCACCGCCGAGGGCCTGCTGAAGGGCAGAGAGCTGAACTATGTGCAGAAGGCCATGATCTCTGCCGGTATCGTTGCCAGCGCCTACAACGCTGCCACCGCCGCCCTGATCCTCACCTGGCTCTTAGAGCAGAACCCCTACCCCACCAGAGAGGAGATCAAGGAAGTCCTCACCAGCATCTTCATCCGTGATGCAGGCTATGAGCACTACTATCTGGCTGTGAAGCTTGCCATCGAGCTCCGTGACACCGGCGCTTACCAGAGCGAGATCGCCCCCTCCTTCCGCCCCAAGTTAGAGATCATCGGCAAGCCTGTGGATAAGATCGACGGCGCTGCTCTGGTCTCCGGCGAGCCGGTCTTCGTGGAGGACAAGGTGCCTGCCAATTCCTGGTGCCTGCATGTGCTCCGCAGCCCCTTCGCCAGCGCTTACATCAAGTCCATCGACACTTCCGAGGCAGAGAAGCTCCCCGGTGTTGCCGCCATCATCACCGCCGAGAACTGCCCCGATGTATACTATATGCAGGCCGGTCAGGGCAACCCCGAGCCCTCCCCCCATGACCGCCGCCTCTTTAACCGCAAGGTGCGCCATGTGGGCGACCGTGTTGCCGGTATCGTAGCCAGAACCAAGGAGATCGCTGACCAGGCCGCCTCCCTGATCAAGGTGGAATACGAGCCCACCGCAGCCGTCTTCACCGTGGAAGAGGCCATGGCCGAGGGCGCTCCCCTGGTACATAACGGCCCCGTGCAGTACAATGCCGGCGCTCCCGCTGACTTAGACGAGTACAATGCCCGTGCCGGTGACGAGCGTGAGGGCAAGGTGATCTACCAGTTCCCCCTCCACGCCGACATCCAGAAGAACATCGCCGCCTCCAATAAGGGCCATATCGGCGATATGGAGAAGGGCTTTGCAGAGGCCGATGCCATTGTAGAGCACACCTACCAGACCAGCCAGATCCAGCACACCCCCCTGGAGCCCCACGTCTGCTATGCCCATGTGGAGAACGGCCGCCTGGTGGTCAATGCCTCCACCCAGGTTCCCTACCATCTGCGCCGCATCTGCAGCTGGGTCTGCGGCATCCCCGAGAACAAGATCCACATCATCAAGGAGCGTGTGGGCGGCGGCTACGGCAGCAAGCAGGACATCCTGGTAGAGGAGCTGACCGCTTACGCAGCCTGGATCACCGGCAAGCCCGTCTACTACCGCAACACCCGTGAGGAAGAGTTCATTGCCAACTCCACCCGCCATCCCATGCGCTGCCGGGTGAAGATGGGCGGCAAGAAGGACGGCACCATCACCGCCATCTTCCTGGAGGTCTGCGCCAATACCGGCCCCTTCGGCAACCACTGCCTGACCGTCCCCATGAACAGCTGCTCCAAGACCCTGCCCCTGTTCAAGGTAGACAACATGGGCTACGACCTGAAGGTCTTCTATACCAATACGCCTCCCGCCGGCGCTTACCAGGGCTACGGCACACCCAAGGGCACCTACGCTCTGATGATGGCCATGGCCGAGCTGGCTGACAAGCTGGGCATCGACTATAAGGACATGGTCTCCAAGAACCACATCGAAGAAGGCTATATGCTGGAGATCCTGAAGGGTCTGGGCGAGGGCCGTGAGGGCAACGTGGTTCCCGTCGGCTCCTGCGGCCTGGAAGAGGCCATTGCCAAGGGCTGCGAGATGATCAAGTGGGGCGAGAAGGAAGTCTCCGAAGATCCCGACTGGAAGATCGGCAAGGGCTTTGCCATGATCATGCAGGGCTCCGGCCTGCCCGGTCTGGATCACGCTGAGGCCATCGCCAAGCTGGAAACCGACGGCACCGTGATCCTCAACAGCGGCGGCGCTGACTTGGGCACCGGCCTGGATACCATCTGCGCCAAGATCGTCGCCGAGGTTCTGAAGCTGCCCATGGATCGCATCACCGTGGTTTCCGGCGACACCGATGCCTGCGCCTTTGACACCGGCTCCTATGCCTCCTCCGGCACCTTCTTCTCCGGCAATGCCGCCCTGGTAGCCACCAACAACCTGAAAGACAAGATCCTGGCCGAGGCTGCCCTGCAGCTGGAAGAGAAGGTGGAGGATCTGGATGTAAGAGCCCCCGGTGAGGTCTACTCCAAGCAGAGCGGCAAGGCCATCAGCTACTACGAGCTGACCCATACCGCCACCAGCGGCACCGGCAGAGGCCAGATGATCGCCCACGGCAGCTATGTGACCGCTGCCTCCTCCGTGCCTTACGGCGCACACTTCGCCCAGGTTGCCGTCAATGTAAAGACCGGCGAGATCAAGGTGCAGAAGTTCTATGCTCTGCAGGATGCCGGTACTCCCATCAACCCCGAGTGCGCCCTGACCCAGATCTACGGCGCTGTGATGAAGTCCATCGGCCACAGCCTCTACGAGAATATGGTGCTGGACAAGAGCGGCAAATGCATCAATGCCAACCTGACCGACTACGGCGCACCCATGATCGGTGACGCCCCCGAGGACTTCAAGTCCGTGCTCATCGATGTCAACGATGACTACGGCCCCTTCGGTGCCAAGTCCATCTCCGAGATCGCCTGCAACGGCGCAGCCCCCGCCATCGGCATCGCCATTCACGATGCCTGCGGCATCTGGCTCCGTGACTGGCCCATGACCCCGGAGAAGATCCTGAAGGCACTGGGTAAAATCTGATTTCATGGCCCTTGTGTGGGCAGTCTTGCCCACACAAGGAATCAATATGTAAGGAGGCCATTTCATGAGCCATCATGTTGGAAAAAGCGTAACCCGTGTGGATGCCTTTGACAAGGCCACCGGCAGAGCCAAGTACACCGATGATCTGTGCGAGAAGAATGCCCTGGTCGTCCGGGTAGTTCGCTCTACCATTGCCCACGGCTTTGTGAAGTCCATCGACATTTCCGAGGCAGAGAAGGTTCCCGGTGTGGTGAAGATCCTCACCTGCTTCGATGTCCCCGATATCAAGTTCCCCACCGCAGGCCATCCCTGGTCCACCGACCCCTCCCATCAGGACACCGCCGACCGTAAGCTGCTGAATCAGCACGTCCGCTACTACGGCGACGATGTGGCTGCCGTTGTGGCAGAGGATGAGGTTGCCGCCGCCCGTGCCGCCCGTCTGGTAAAGGTGGAGTATGAAGTGCTC
>JAFQCY010000153.1 GCA_017399355.1 Oscillospiraceae bacterium | reverse complement strand
ACCGTTATTCTGCAAGGTTTTCGGCGAATTCGTACTGCCTGCACGAATCCCCCCCGGATCGCCTGAAAGGCGATCCGACCCCCTTTGACAAGGGGGTCTTTGGTGCGGCAAACAGTTCGAGAAACATCTATTTGACGGTAGTGCCAACAGCAACCCCCTGTGTCCCCCTTCAAAGGGGGAAGTCGTTGATTGATGGTGCTGTCAACAGACCGATAAACATCTACTTGACTTTATTTCATTTCTCTTCGGCGGATTCATTCATCCTTCCTCTTTACTCCTTCACCATAAAAATCCCCCACAATCCACTCCTCCGCTCTTGACAGATACCCCCTACGGGTATATAATATAGATACCCCCAAGGGGTATATGGAGGTGTGATTTATGGAACATTGCTGTGAACATCGTACCAAACAGCGTTCGCAGGAGGAGTATACTGCCCTGATCCATCGGCTGAGCCGTATTGAGGGGCAGGTGCGTGGGGTGCGGAAAATGGTGGAGACCGATGCCTATTGCACGGACATTCTCACCCAGGTCAGCGCCATTCAGGCGGCGCTGAACGCTTTTAATCGGGAACTGCTCTCCAACCATCTGCGCAGCTGCGTGGCAGAGGATCTCCGTAACGGGAAGGACGAGACCATTGACGAATTCGTCCAGACTCTGCAAAAGCTCATGAAGTAAGGGAGGTAGCCAAATGCAAAAATTCAATGTCACCGGCATGAGCTGCGCCGCCTGCTCTGCCAGGGTAGAAAAGGCGGTATCTGCGCTGGAGGAGGTCAGCGCCTGCTCCGTGAATTTGCTGACCAATTCCATGACCGTAGAGGGCAGCGCCACGGAGGAGGCCATCATCGCCGCCGTCACCGCCGCAGGCTACGGTGCTTCTGTGGCAGGAGGTAAAAAAGAAATCTCTGCCAAGGCTGCCAGCGGCACGGAGAAGGCAGAAAAGACCCTCATCGCCCGTCTGGTCAGCTCCCTTGTATTTTTGGCAGCGTTGATGTACATTTCCATGGGGCACGTGATGTGGGGCTTCCCACTCCCCTCATTATTAAGTGAGAATCCCATGATTTTAGGTCTGACAGAGCTGCTGCTCACGGGGATCATCATGGTCATCAACCAGAAATTCTTCGTCAGCGGCTTCAAGGGTCTGCTCCACCGTGCCCCCAATATGGACACTCTGGTCGCCATGGGTGCAGGCGCTGCCTTTGTGTATAGCACCTATGTGCTGTTTGATATGTCCGGCGCACTGCTTGCAGGCAATTTGGAGGCAGCGAAGCACTGCCTTCATGAGCTGTATTATGAGTCCGCCGGTACGATCCTGGCTCTGATCACCGTGGGCAAAATGCTGGAGGCCAGGGCCAAGGGCAAGACCACCGATGCCCTGCAGGCCCTGATGCAGCTCTCCCCCAAGACCGCCACGGTCATTCGAGAGGGCAAGGAGCTGACAGTTCCTGTAGAAAACCTGCAAAAGGGCGAAATTTTCCTGGTGCGCCCCGGCGAGACCATTCCCGTGGACGGCCATGTGCTGGAGGGCTACAGCGCCGTCAATGAGGCCGCTCTCACAGGCGAGAGCATTCCCGTGGACAAGGAAAAGGGGGATACCGTCTCCTCCGGCACCCTGAATCAGTCCGGCGTGCTGCGCTGCGAGGCCACCCGTGTGGGCGAGGACACTACCCTGGCTCAGATCATCAAAATGGTCTCCGATGCCTCTGCCACCAAGGCGCCCATTGCCAAGATCGCCGACAAGGTCTCCGGGGTTTTCGTCCCCGTGATCATCGCCATTGCCACGGTGGCTACGGTCGCATGGCTCATTGCCGGTCAGAGTGTGGGCTATGCTTTGGCTCGTGGCATCTCTGTGCTGGTCATCAGCTGCCCCTGCGCCTTGGGTCTGGCCACCCCTGTGGCTATTATGGTAGGCACAGGCAAGGGCGCTAAGAACGGCATCCTGTTCAAAAATGCCACCGCTTTAGAGCTGGCAGGCAAGGTCAAGACCATTGCCCTGGACAAAACCGGCACCATTACCAGCGGTCATCCTGCGGTAACGGATGTGCTGCCTGCTCCCGGTGTGACGGCGCAGGAGCTAATGTGTCTTGCCGCCTCTTTGGAGAAAGACAGTGAGCATCCTCTGGCCGAGGCCGTGAGAAAGGAGGCCACTGCCAAGGGAATCCAAGCCCGAGAGGTTACGGATTTCCGCATTCTCCCCGGCAACGGTCTGGGGGCAAAGCTGGAGGGAAAGCTGCTGCTGGGCGGCAATCTGCGCTTTTTGCAGGAGCAGATCTCCGTTCCCCGGGAGGCGGTGCAAAGGGCCGACCGCCTGGCCCAGGAGGGCAAAACGCCCCTGTTCTTTGCCTATGAGGGCAAGTTCCTGGGCACCATTGCCGTGGCGGACAGCCTGAAGCCCGACAGCGCCCAGGCCATCCGGGATCTGAAGGCCATGGGTATTAAAGTGGTCATGCTCACCGGCGACAATGCCCGTACTGCCGCCGCCATTGGCGAACGGGTGGGTGTGGACGAGGTGATCTCCGGTGTGCTCCCCGATGGCAAGGAGAGTGTGATCCGCAGGCTGCAGCAGGAGGGCAGAGTCGCCATGGTGGGCGACGGCATCAACGATGCCCCTGCCCTGACCCGTGCGGATGTGGGCATCGCCATCGGCGCAGGCTCTGACATTGCCATCGACTCGGCTGACGTGGTACTGGTAAAGAGCAGCCTGGAGGATGTACCGGCCGCTGTGCGCCTGAGCCGTGCCGCTCTGCGGAATATCCACGAGAATCTCTTCTGGGCCTTCTTCTATAACGTCCTGGGCATTCCCCTGGCCGCCGGTCTCATGATCCCCATCTTCGGCTGGACCCTGAACCCCATGTTCGGCGCTGCGGCCATGAGCCTGTCCAGCTTCTGCGTGGTCAGCAATGCCCTGCGGCTGAATCTGGTGAAGATCAAGAAGAAGCCCCAGCCTGTAGCCCAGCCCCCCAAGCCCAGGAAGAAAACCATGCACATCGAGGGCATGATGTGCGGCCACTGCGAGATGCACGTGAAAAAGGCCCTGGAGGCTCTGCCTCAGGTAACGGAGGCGACAGTCAGTTTTAAAGAGGGTACTGCCATTCTCACCCTCAACACCCCCATCGAGGACGAGATTCTGAAACAGACCGTGGAGGCCGAGGAATACGAGGTTCTCCGTATTGAATAAAGGAAAACCCGGGAGATCTTCAGATCAATGTCATTAAGTTAGAGAGCGAGCCTAAGCTGTAGGACAACAAAAAGGAGATCATCCAAGGCAGGAAACTGCTTTGGGTGATCTCTTTTTTTCAAATTGGGCGTGCCAAATGAGCGGATTGCGAAATCCGCTTAAAAAAGAACTATTCAAAACACAGAATT
>JAFQCY010000152.1 GCA_017399355.1 Oscillospiraceae bacterium | reverse complement strand
GGGTCAGGTTGCGGTAAACAGCCTTGGGAGCCAGGATGCCGTACTTTTCGAGACCGTAGGTTTCCATAGTGTTTCCTCCTATACTTTTTGCCGCAGGAGCGGCATATTTCATACGGTTTTGGTGAAAGCCAATGTCCACCGGTTAAATTATATCACACGAGAAAAGAATTGGCTACCGCTTTTTGTAAAATTTCTTCTAAATTTTCAGGGCATGGCCCTTCCCTGCCCCGCATAGCTTGTCTTGAGAAAGGGGCTGAGGGAATGCTTATGGGTGGAATCTGGGCAGGCATGCTGCTCATCGCCATTGCTGCCGCCCTGGTCAGGGGCAATACGGCAGCGCTTTTGCCTGCCGCTTTAGAGGGAGCGGCCGCAGCGGTGGAGCTGTGCGTGAAGCTGACGGGCTCCCTGTGCCTCTTCGGCGCTCTGGGCAAGGCCATGGAGCAAAGCGGTCTGATGAAAAAGCTGGGGCGGCTTCTGCGGCCGATTTTTCGCCGTCTGTTCCCCCGTACCGCCGACGACGAGGAGGCGCTGGGCTATCTGAGCGCCAATGTGGCCGCCAATGTGCTGGGTCTGGGAAATGCGGCCACGCCCATGGGCATCGCCGCAGTAAAGCGGATGAAAGCCATTTCAGGCAGCAGCACCGCCAGCGATGAGATGTGCCGCCTGATCGTCATGAACACGGCATCCATCCAGCTGCTGCCCACCACCGTAGCCTCCCTGCGGGCCTCGCTGGGGGCAGGCTCGCCGCTGGACATTCTACCGGCAGTATGGATCAGCTCGGCACTCTCCCTGTCGGCAGGACTTCTTGCCGCAAGACTCTTTCAGGGGAGGAAGCACCGTGCTTGATCTGCTGCTGCCCCTCTGGATGCTGGGGGTCAGCCTCTATGCCCTGGCCAAGAAGCAGGATCTTTACGGGGCGCTGCTGCAGGGCGGCAAGGAGGGGCTGAAGCTGATTGTTTCCATTGCGCCTGCTCTGGTGGTGCTGCTGACGGCGGTGCATATGCTCCGGGCCTCCGGCGCCATGGAGCAGCTGAGCCTTTGGCTCGCACCCTTTTGCAAGGCGGTAGGGATTCCGGCCGAAACCCTGCCCCTGATGCTGATCCGCCCATTTTCCGGCAGCGCCGCCCTGGCCGTAGGAGCGGATCTGATGCAGACCTATGGGACAGACTCCCCCATTGGCCGCACCGCCGCCGTGATGCTGGGCAGCTCCGAGACCACCTTTTATACCATCTCTGTCTACTTCGGCTCTGTGGGGATCAAGCGCACCCGCTATGCCATCCCCGCCGCCCTGGTGGCAGATCTGAGCGGCTTCCTCGCCGCTGCCCTGACCACCAGGCTTCTGGGCTGAGGCATGGCAGCAAACGCCATCAAGCTGCGCAGCCTTGAGAGGCAGAAAACCGGACATCACCCCACCGCCCTGCGATGCTAAATCTCTGCCGCATCGGACTGCTCTGCTGCAATCGTTCCGATAATAAAAGGCGCAGGTTTACCATAATAATTTATGGTAAACCTGCGCCTTGGCTATGCAAGTGTTTCGTTTCGGGTCTTGCGTAATCGGATACATCCAGACACGACAAACTACACTCGCACCGAAAAGCACGGAGCGGATGATTCAGCTTCCCCCTGCACCAGATACTGCAGCGCTTTTTTATAGCCCTCGAAGCCCAGGCCCATATAGGTCTTTTGGCAGGCCAGGCGGGCATAGGAGATCTGGCGGAAGTCCTCCCTCTGGGTCACATCGGACAGATGCACCTCTACCGCCGGCAGCTGCACCGCCTTCAGGGCATCCAGGATCGCCACAGAGGTATGGGTATAGGCGGCAGGATTGATGACGATGGCATCAAACTTGCCGTAGGCCTCCTGGATCCAGTCCACTAAAACACCCTCGTGGTTACTCTGGCGCACCTGGGCCTCGCAGCCCAGCTCGGCAGCGCAGTTCAGGATATATGCCTCCAGGGCGGCATAGTTCCGGGCACCGTAGATCTCCGGCTCCCGAAGGCCCAAAAGGTTCAGATTCGGGCCGTTTAATACAAGGATCTTCATGGCGTTTCCTCCTCACGGTTTTTCCAATAGGCGCTGCCCCAGGTCTCAAAGCTCCATTTTTCCATATAGGGGTTGCACTCATAGTCGATGTAGTATAGGCGCCCCGAGGCATCAGGGACAAAATTGGTGGGGTAATAGTCAAGATTCAGCCCGGCAGCCCCGGCCAGAGCTGCCATCTGCTGCCCCTGGGCATAGAGTCCGGAGGTCAGCTGTCCCTTTTGGCAGAGGGCCATCACCGTATCGCCGCAGATATACTCCTTTAGAATCCGCTCCCGAGCATGATCCACCTCTAACAGCCTGGGCATGGGGATCCCTGCAGCGGAGAGCTTTTCATAATCCGCCAGCTCGGCGGCCAGCTTATCCCCGAAGGTATAGTAGTCGCAGGGCTCATGGTGGATCTGCTTCAGTACATACTGCTGCCCATCCCGCTGCACCAGGTAGGAGTAGCCGCCCTTTCCATGGCCCAGCAGCCGAAGGACGCAATAGCGAAGGTCATTGACCTCTAAAAATTGTTCCATAAAAGACCTCCCTTAGAAAAGAGAACAAACCGGAAGCCCCTGACCACGGAGATCAAGGCTGGGAAAGCCTTTGCAAAATCTCCGAGACCGTTTCTTCCGGAGATCGATCATTTTCGATCATAATATCGCAAAATCGCTCATAGCTGGTTTTTCTGGCCCGGTAAAGGCTGCGCAGATCGCTGCGCTGGCTGATTGGTCTGCCGTCTTTGGGCAGGCGGTCAAGATCCCGCTGCAGCCAGATCAGCTTGCCGTTCTGGTGGAGGAGAGGATGGTTCTCCGGCCTTGTGACGCAGCCGCCGCCGGTGGCAATGACACAGGAGGATTTCTTCCCCAGCTCCGAGAGAATCTGCGTTTCCACCCGACGGAAGGCCGCCTCCCCCTCTTTGGCGAAGAATTCGGGAATGCTGCAGCCGATCACCTTGACGATCTCCTCATCTGCATCATAGAAGGGGCGGTTCAGCTTCTCTGCCAAACGTCTGCCTATGGTACTCTTGCCGCAGCCGGGCATACCGATGAGAATGATGTTCTGCATTTCTCTTCTAAGTTGACATAATATTTTATTATTGTAACTATCCGGGATGCTTTTACCTGTGAAAAGCTCGGCGGCACGTTTTGCCTGCGCCACCAGCATAGGAAGTCCGCCCTCGCAGGGGATGCCCCGTTCCTCGGCATCCAAAAGCAGCCGGGTACGGGCGGGGTTGTAGATCAGATCCAGCACGCAGCGGAGCTTGGGAAGGACATCCAGGTCCACCAGCCGCTCCCCGTTCTTGGGATACATCCCCACGGGGGTGGTGTTGACCAGGAGCGTGGCATCAGCGTGCTTGGGGAGGTCGCTGTAGCCCGTTTCCCCACGGCGGGAGATGACGATGACCTCCGCTCCCAGCTCCCGCAGCACCGTCTGCACCGTGAGAGAGGCGCCGCCGTTTCCTAAGACCAGAGCTTTTTCTCCAACTTTGATGCCGCCGTTTCCGGCAAGCAGCCAGGAAAAGCCGTCATAATCCGTATTATCTCCGTACAAACTGCCATCGGCACGGCGCACCAGGGTATTGACACTCCCGATGGCACGGGCACGGGGGGAAAGCTCCTTGCAGTAGGGCATGACCGCCTTTTTATAGGGAATGGTCACATTGAGCCCGTCATACTCCCCGTGGAGGAGGAACTCCTCTAAGTTTTCCGGGGCGACTTCAAAAAGCCTGTAGGCATAGTCTCCCAGCTCTCTGTGAATTCGGGGAGAGTAGCTGTGCCCCAGCTTTTCACCCAAGAGGCCGCAGATCATTACACGACCTCCGTGTAGCTGCCCAGGTACTTAAACTCCTCGCAGATACCGCCGATCTCGCACATGAGCTGGACAAATTCCTCGGAATAGACCGAGGTCTCCAGATCCAGGTAGAACATGAACTCAAAATCCCGGTTGGGGATGGGGCGGCTCTCCAGCTTGATCAGGTTGATGCCCAGGGCAAAGAGCCGGGCCAGCACCTTGTACAGGGCGCCGGGCTTATGGGGCAGCACCAGCATGATGCTGGTCTTGTCAGCGCCGGGGTAGATCTCTGTATCCTTGCTGATGCAGAGGAAACGGGTATGATTGTTGCCCTCGTCCTGCACAGCGGATTTCAGGGTAGCCAGGCCGTAGAGCTCGGCACAGACACGGGAGGACAGAGCCGCCACATCGTCCCGTTCCGACAGGGCCACGGTCTGGGCGGCCAGGGCGGTATTGTCGCAGCAGGTGATTTTCACATTGCCCAGGCTCTTCAGGAAGCCGGCGCACTGGGAGATGGCCTGCTCATGGGAGAAGATCTCCTTGATCCGGCTCAGCCTGGTGCCGGGCTTGGCCAGAAGGCTGTGATCCACCTTCAGGCGGGTGGAGCGGACGATGTGGAAATTGTGGCTGATCATCAGGTCATAGACCTTGTTGACGGAGCCTGCGGTGGAATTCTCAATGGGCAGGATGCCGTAGCGGCAGAAGCCGGCCTCGATGGCGGCAAAAACGCCCTCAAAATTGCGGAAATACTGGATGGAGGGATTGGCAAAGAGCTTCTCGCAGGCGATCTGGGAGTAAGCTCCCTCCACACCCTGGCAGGCCACGCTGGCAGATCTGGGGAAGAGACGGGGGGTGCTGTCAATGGCATGGCTGATGGCCTTATAGAGCTCGGACTCCTTGCCGTGCTGCTTCTCCTGATAGGTGCGGCTCAGCTCAAAAAGCAGGGAGTACAGCACCCGCAGGTAGGCCTGCATATCCTCCTTGGCCTTAGAGCTGACATCTGCCAGCTTTTCCCGTTCCCGGGCGCTCTGCAAAATGGGCAGGCCGTTGTCCTGCTTGAATTTGGCGATATTGGCGGCCACGTCCATGCGCTCCTGGAAGAGGCGGACGATCTGATCGTCAATGCGGTCGATTTGATCTCGATAATCCTTCAGTTCCATTGCTTTCCCTCCAAAATAGCGTCTAAGATAGCGATCGCAGCAGCAGCTTCCACGCAGGGCAGGGCTCTGGGCACAATACAGGGGTCATGGCGCCCCTGAATCTGCAGCTCGGTGTTGCCGCCCTCGTAGGCGATGGTGCTCTGGGGCTTTGCGATGCTGGGGGTGGGCTTGATGGCCACCCGGAACAAAATGGGCATCCCTGTGGAGATGCCGCCGACGATACCGCCGGCATGGTTGGTCTCGGTGCGGACAGCGCCGCTTTCGTCGTAGTAATAGGGATCGTTGTGCTGACTGCCCCGCATCCCGGCACAGCCAAAGCCGCTGCCGAACTCCAGCCCCTTTACCGCCGGGATGCCAAAGAGGATCTGGGCCAGGCGGTTCTCCAGGCCGCCGAACATAGGCTCGCCGTAACCGGCAGGCAGCCCCGTGACGGCGCACTCGATGATGCCGCCCAGACTATCGCCCTGGGCCTTGGCAGCGGCGATCTCCTGCTGCATCTGCTCCCAGACCTCGGGCGCAAGGGTCAGCCCCTGGGGCTTTTCCGGAGCAAGAGAGTCAAGAGCGGCATCCTTTATCTGCCCGATTTGGGCGATATGGGCGAAGATTTGGACATTTTGCTGCTCCAAAAACTGCAGGCACAGGCCGCCTGCGATGCATAGGGGAGCGGTGAGCCGCCCGGAGAAGTGACCGCCGCCCCGCACATCCTCCTGACCGCTGTATTTCACATGGGCAGTGAAGTCTGCATGGGAGGGACGGGGACTCTGGGCGATGTTGCCGTAGTCCTTGGATCGGGTGTCGCCGTTGCGAATCATGGCGCAAAGGGGTGCGCCGCAGGTGTGGCCCTCCACCAGGCCGCTGACAAATTCCGGCACATCCGCCTCTTTCCGGGCGGTGGCATAGGCACCCTGACCGGGGGCACGGCGGTTTAAAAAGGCCTGCAGCGCCTCCAGATCCGGGGCGAAGCCCACGGGGAAGCCGTCCAGGGTCATGCCGATGGCGGGGGCATGGCTCTGGCCGAAGATCTGCAATTTCAGGGCTGTTCCGAAGTAGCTGCTCATGGCTGATCCTCCTTTTGCATATTCTCAAGATCCTCCCAGAAACGGGGGTAGGATTTATCGACCGCCTCGGCCCCCGTGAGCTGCACAGGGCAGCGGGAGGAGGCGATGGCGCAGAGCATAGCGATGCGGTGGTCGTTATGGCTGTCGGCGCTGCCTCCCGTGAGACCTGTCCCGGAGATCAGGAGGCCGTCCCCGGTGATCTCTGCCTCGCCGCCCAGAGCCTTCAGGGTCTGGGCAACAGTGGCCAGCCGGTCGGACTCTTTGATCCGAAGTCGCTGGGCGTTGTAAATCCTGGTCTTGCCCTGGGCAAAGGCGGCCACCAGGGCCAGGGGCGGCACCAAATCGGGGATATCCTTGGCATCGATCTCTATCCCCTTCAGGGGCTTGGGGCGGACGGTGACAGCATCGTTCTCCCATTGGATCTCAGCACCGAAGGCCCTCAGGACCGCCGCTACCTTCCGGTCTCCCTGGGGGGAATGGGGGTCTAAGCCATGGAGGGTGACGGGACGGGAGATAGCCCCGGCGCAGAGCCAAAAGGCGGCATTGGACCAGTCCCCCTCCACCCTATAGCAGCCGCTGCTTTTCCCTTTTTGGGGGTGGATCGTCCAGCCCTCAGGGCAGATGCCGAATTGCTTCAGCGCCCGAAGGGTCATGTCCACATAGGAGGCGGACTCCAGCCCCGTAGTCAGGCAGATCTCCGAGGCTTCTTCTAAAAGAGGCAGGGCAAAGAGCAGGCCGGAGATAAACTGGGAGGACACATTCCCGGCCAAACTGAAGCGGCCGGCCCGTAGCTGTCCCCGGCAGCGGAGGGTATTTTCTGTGGGGCGACTGAGGCTGCAGCCGTGGCACTCCAGCTCCTCCCACAGAGGGGAGAGGGGTCGCTGGGGCAGCCTGCCATGAAGCTCAAAGGTGGCATCTGCCCCCAAGGCCGCCGCTACCGGCAGGAGAAAGCGGAGGGTAGAGCCGCTTTCTCCGCAGTTCAGCACTGCGTTTTTCTTTACTTTTTCTATGGGAATTACGGAATATACTCCGTTTTCATAGGTAATTTTCGCACCCAAAGCCGATAGGCAATCCGCTGTAGCCTCAATATCCCGGGAGGTCTCGGTGCAGCGGATCTCCGTCCGGCCCTCGGCTAAGGCAGCACAGATCAGGAGGCGATGGGCCTGGGACTTGGAGGCGATGGCAGAGAGGCTGCCACCAATGGGACGGGGAAGAAGCTGTTTTTCCATAGTAATACCCTTTTAGAAGATATCCCACAAAGAGGATTTGTCGGACTGTTTGGGAACTAATAGCTAATATCTAAGATACGGTAAAAGCCGTGTTCAGATGATTTTCTCTTCAGCGGATCTCAATATCCCCGCTGAATGACGGCCTCCAGGTCGGAGACCGGCACTTTTTCCAGGCGGCAATCCCCGATGGCGTGGGGGACGACCAGGGTCACGGTGTCACCGCTGCGCTTTTTGTCCGCCAGGGCGGCAATTGCCAGGGTGGGGGCGGAGAATTCCGTGGTCACAGGCAGGTTAAACTGCTGCAGCAGCGCCACAACGGCCGCCTTTTCCTTGCAATAGGCTCTGGCCATCATGGCGGTGCCTGCGGCAACGGCTCTGCCGTGGGAGATCAGATAGCCGCTCTCCTTCTCGATGCCGTGGGCGATGGTGTGGCCCAGGTTCAGCTTCTGCCGCTCCCCCCGGTCAAATTCGTCGGCACAGACCACGTCCCGCTTGTGGCGAACACAGGCAGAAATGACGTATTCCCGGTCAAAATCCTTGCCCCTCTCCTGCAGATGGGCGAAGAGTTCCCGGTCAAAGAGAATCGCGGTTTTGATCACCTCGGCGCAGCCATCGGAGAAGACCTCCTCAGGTAGGGTATTCAGGCTGTCGATATCGCAGAGCACCAGGGAGGGCTGGTAGAAAGCGCCCACCAGATTCTTGCCTGTGGGAAGATCGATGGCGGTTTTGCCGCCCACGGAGGAATCTACCATAGACAGCAGGGTGGTGGGCACCTGGATCAAAGGCACGCCCCGGAGATAGGTGGCGGCAACGAAGCCCGTCAGGTCGCCGATGACACCGCCCCCCAGGGCAACGAGCAGGTCGGAACGGGTAAACTGCTTCTCCGCCAGAAGGTTCAATAGCTTCAGATAATACTCCGGGCTCTTGGTAGCCTCCCCGGCAGGGAGGGAGATGGTGCAGACCCCAAGACCGGCCTCATGCAGGCTGCGGTAGGCGGCGGCGAGATACAAGGGCGCTACATTTTCATCGGTGACCACCAGCACTCTGCCCTTGGTGATCCTTGCGGCCTCTGCACCCAGGCTTTGGAGCAGGCCGCTGCCGATTTTGACCTCGTAGCTCCGGGAAGCCGGTACACGGACGGTATTCATCCCACTTCCTCCTTCCGTTTCTTGCCCTCCTCCAGAAGTCGGCAGAGGGTTTCCGCATCATTTTCGCTCAAAGCCGCTCGATATTCGCTCAGAGCATGGATTATATGGTCAATTTCATTTAACAGATAGTCCCGATTGTCCAAAAACAGCTCCGTCCACATGGGGGCATTCAGCCAGGCCACACGGGTCAGATCCTTGTAGCTGCCGGCAGAGAAGCCCTTTTGATTTTGGGCGGTAGGACTTTTGACATAGGCATTGGACACCACATGGGCCAGCTGGGAGGTGAAGGCGATCATCTCATCGTGCTTCTCCGCCGTGGTGACGGAGAAACGGCCAAACTGCAGAGGCGCAAGGAGCTTGCAGACCCGGTCGATCAGCTCCATATCGTCCAGCACCGGGGGCACCAGCACCATGGGTGCGCCCTTGAACATGGTGGAGCGGCTGTACTTAAAGCCGGAAAAATGGGTGCCCGCCATGGGGTGGCCGCCCACAAAGAGCCAGCCGTGCTGCTGCGCCATAGGGAAGCAAGCAGCGCAGATATCCCGCTTGGTGCCGCAGCAGTCGAGGACCACGGCGGTTTTGGAGATGAGAGCGCCCATTTTCTCAAGGTAATCGATGCAGGCCCGGGGATAGAGGGCCAAGAGCAGCAGCTCGCAGGAGCCGATATTCTCCTCCGTCAGCTCCTCATCCACCGCATTGGCCAGCATGGCAAACTCCGTGACGGAGCGGCTGCGGTTATAGGCCAAAACCCGGTGACCGGCTTCGTGGTAAGCCTTGGCTAAAGAGCCGCCGATGAGCCCCAGGCCCAAGATGCCGACGGTCATTGTTCCACCGCCCGGCGCACAATGCGCAGGCGCTCCATCAGGTCGGCAAACTGCTCCGGCCTCAGGGACTGGGCCCCGTCACAGAGGGCATGCATGGGGTCGTTATGCACCTCTACCATGACGCCATCGGCACCGCAGGCCACGGCGGCCATGGCCATGGGCGGCACAAAGCGCACCTTGCCTGTGGCATGGCTGGGGTCCACGATGACGGGCAGATGGCTCATCTCGTGGAGAGCGGGCACGGCGGTGAGATCCAGAGTATTACGGGAGTAGGTATCGAAGGTGCGGATGCCACGCTCGCAGAGGATGATGTTCTGATTGCCCTCGGACATAATATACTCGGCGCTCATGAGAAACTCCTTCAGGGTATTGGCCAGGCCACGCTTCAGCAAAATGGGCTTGTCCGTCTTGCCCAGCTCCTTCAGTAGGTCAAAATTCTGCATATTTCTTGCGCCCACCTGAATAATATCCACATCCGCAAACAAATCCAGGAAATTGGCATTCATGATCTCCGTGACAATGGGCAGACCGGTGGCCTTTTTTGCCTCCAGGAGCAGGCGGATGCCCTCGCCCTTCAGGCCCTGGAAATCATAAGGAGAGGTACGGGGCTTGAATGCGCCGCCCCGGAGGATCTGGGCACCGGCAGCCTTGACCTTCATGGCCACCTCGATGATCTGCTCCTCGGTCTCCACGGAGCAGGGCCCTGCCATAACGGCGAAATGACCGCCGCCGATCTTCACACCGCCTACTTCGATGACCGTGTCCTCGGGCTGGAACTGGCGGTTGACCTGCTTAAAGGGGTCGGAGACCCGCTTGACGGACTCCACAATATCCAAAGAGCCCAAAAGCTCCATGTCGATCTTGGAGGTATTGCCGATGAGGCCCAGGATGGTCATATTCTCGCCGTGGGAGATATGCACATCCAGACCCTGGTTCTTCAGCCAATGGATCAGATGCTCCATCTGCCCCTGGGTAGTACCTTTTTTCAAAACTGTGATCATCATAGAGGACCTCTTTCCCAAGAAAAAATACGGCTGCACGAAGGGTGTACCTCGTGCAGCCGATGAAAAACAATTGTCAAGTAAGAGAACTTGGCTCCTTGCCTTTACTTGCAGCACGAATGGCTATTACCGTAAAAGTAATAGGTAAAGTATGCAAAAGCAAAGACGAAATACTTCACGAGCGGCTCTCCTTCGATTTAGTGTGTAAAAAATTATAGCACCGATTTGTGGCAAATTCAAGCCTTATTTTCGGAAATTGCGTACAAAGGCTTGATTTTCTTGCGGTAAAGGGTGAGGATCATCACCACAGAGACCAGCAGGGACATGACCTCCGCAATGGGGAAGGCAAACCACACAGCCTCCACCACACCGGTCATGGACAGCAGGAAGGCGGCAGGCAGCAAAATCACGATCTGACGGGCGATGGAGACGATGAGGCTGTAGACACTCTTGCCCAGAGCCTGGAAAATGCCGCCGAAGATGATGCAGGGGCCTGCGGCGATGAAGGGCAGGCACAAAGTGCGCAGGGCAGGAACGCCCACCTCCTTCATGGCATCATTGGCATTGAAGAAGCCCAGCAGCTGCTGAGGGAAGATCTGGAAGATCGAGATGCCGATGAGCATCAGCGTCATAGCCCCCACAGCGCCGCAGCGGATGGTCTGCATAATGCGCTTGGGCTTCTGCGCACCGTAGTTATAGGCAGCGATGGCCAGGGCGGCATTGTTGATGCCGAAGACCGGCATAAAGACGAAGCTCTGGAGCTTGAAGTAGGCACCAAAGACAGCCGTAGCAGTCTCACCCAGGCCCGCTTCCACAGCCTCGTAGCGCATGAGGATGATATTAAAGAGATAGTACATCACAGAGCCGATGGCCACCATAATAATGGAGGGGATGGCGATGCCCATGATTCTGCCGCAGAGCTTCCAGTCGGGACGGAAGCCCTTGAAGGACAGCTGCACCTCGGGGTTCTTCTTCAGGTTCAGGATCAGGGCAAGGACGAAGGCCACAAATTGGCCGATGACCGTAGCCACCGCAGCGCCGGCAACCTCCATACGGGGGATGGGGCCCCAGCCGAAGATGAAGAGGGGGTCTAAGAGGATGTTGATCACGGCGCCGGTGCCCTGGGTAATGAGGGTGAAGCCGGTGCGGCCGGTAGACTGGAGCAGGCGCTCAAAGATCAGCTCGCCGAAAATGAACATGGAGCAGAGGGTGATGATGCGGATATACTGGGTGCCGTAGGCGATGACCTGGGGGTTGTGGGTCTGGGAGCGCATGAAGGCTTCGCCGCCGAAGACGCCGAAGAGAGCGCTGATCACCATACCCATGAGGATCAGGAACATACCATTGGTGGCGCTGGTATTGACGGTCTTCTGATCACGCTGGCCCAGGGCACGGGACAGCAGGGCATTGACACCTACGGAGATGCCCGTAGCGCCGCCGATCATAATATTCTGCACGGGGAAAGCCATGGACACCGCATTGAGGGCATCCTGGTTGGTATCGGAGATCTGGGCAACGTAGGCGCTGTCTACCACGTTGTAGAAGGCCTGCACCAGCATGGACAGCGCCATGGGAAGCGCCATCTTAAACAGCAGGCGGCCAATGGGCTGCACGCCCATTTTGTTTTCTTTCAGAGAACTCATTTCCATAACTCTTTTCTATCCGAAATTTTGCAGCATATATTATAGCGCCAAATAAGCGGAAAAGCAATAGGCAGCCTGCCGAAAAATCAGCCTGCAAACAGCCGGATCTTTTACGGTGTAAGAAAGCAGAGCTGCCCGAAGGGGCAGCTCTGCAAAGGGCCTTTATCCGATTTTCTTGCCGTGGATACTGCAATTGTGGAGGGTGAAGCTGACATTGATCTTGAAATCCAGCTGCAGCTCCTCGCCCTTGGGGAGGAAGGTATACTCAGCCACATAGGGAGTCTCAATGAGGAAGGTCTTCAGATGCAGGGGCCGGTAGCTGCTTTGGCAGACATACTCCTGGAGATGATCCTCCAGATCCTTGACGAAGATCATCTTGCCGCCCCGGTCTCCTGCCGGAGAGAAGCGGATCACATTCTCATAATTGCCGAAGGTCAAGACGGCCTCATAGTCCTCCCCGGCCTCCCGAAGCGCCACCTGCTTCAATCCCAGATGGTTCTCCTCCATGGCATAGATGCCCAAGGGCAGCTCCGTTTCCGGACTCTGGGGTGCGGAGGGAGCGCCGGTATTGAGGTCGCCAAAGAGCGGCTCCCCGGTGAGGAGGTGGGTATAGACCAGTTGCAGCAGATGCTCGAAATTGGTATTCTGGCAGAAGACCAGCACCGCCAGATCCCGATCCGGTGCCACCAGGCACAGCTGGCCGAAGGAGCCCTCCATACGGAAGTAGTCCTCCTTGCCCACATGGATCTGGAAGCCATAGCGATGGCCGAAGTATTCGTAATCCGGATCGCCCACATAGTCCTGCTTCATGATCTGGGTGGTGGTGGCCATGTCCAGATAGCGGGCGGAGAGCAGGCGCTTACCCTCGTAGACACCCTTGCCCAGGAAGAGCCGGGCGATCTTAGCCAGAGAATCGGGGCGCAGGCTCAGGCCCATGCCTCCGGCTGTGAGCCCCTCGGGAGAATGCTCCCACTTGGCCTCCAGAATTCCCATAGGGTGGAAGAGGTAGCGGTTGACAAAGTCCTCCAGGGACAAGCCGCTGACCCGGGTGATTATGGCAGAGAGCATATGGGAGCCGTGGGTGCAGTAGAGGAAATGGCTGCCGGGGGTCTTGGGGAAGGCCTGAGCCAGGAAGGCACGGGGCCAGTTATCCCGGACAAAGAGCTGGGGATAGGTATCGGTATCGATGCCGCAGGACATGGTCAGCAGGTGGCGGATGGTGATCTGCTCCAGATGGGGATGGGGATCCTCCGGCAGCAGGTCCGAGAAAAACTTGACAATGGGATCCTCTATGGACAGAAGCCCCTGATCCTCCGCAATGCCGATGGCCAGGGAGGAAACCGTCTTGGTCATAGAGTAAAAGAGCTTGGGGGTATCCATACGGTAGGGATATTGGCAATAAGTAGCGAGGATCTCGGAGGAATTCAGGCAGATGGCCTGCACCGCCTGAACGGTGGCAGAGCTTTCGCAGGCACGGACAAATTCAGAAAACGACATATTTTTCACCTCTTTTTTCATTGTAGCATAGGCAAAGTATTTCCGCAATCGCGCTACATAGCAGCCTATTCTTTTTTCTTCTTGACAAACCCGGACTACTGTGATAGTCTGAATATAGACTACTGCAATAGTCTATAGGAGGGTTACCATGAAACTGCATTTATTTGACAGCGAGCTGCGGCTGATGGAGCTGGTCTGGGAGAAAGAACCGGTCTATGCCAAGGCTCTGAGCTTAGAGGCCGCCCAGCGCCTGGGCTGGAACAAAAACACCACCTACACCGTGCTGAAAAAGCTGGTAGAGAAGGGTTACGTCCTGCGGGAGGAGCCAAACTTCCTCTGCAGCGCCCTGGTGCATAAAAAGCAGGTGGCAAGGGAGGAGACCGACTCCCTGATCCGCAAGCTCTACGGCGGCTCGAAGAAGGCTTTCTTTGCCGCCTTTTTGGAGGAGGAACAGCTCTCTGACCGGGAGCTGCAGGAGCTGCGAGCGCTCATTGACGGCTATGAAAAGTGACATTTTCTACTGGATCCTGAACATGAGCCTCCACGGCGGTCTGCTGTGCCTTTTGGTGCTGCTGCTGCGAAGGATCAAACGACTGCCCCGGGGCTTCGTCTACAGCCTGTGGGTGCTGCCCTTTCTGCGGCTGGTGCTGCCTCTGGGGCTCAACAGCCCTCTGAGCATCATGCGCCTTTTGGAGCGGCTGGGCACAAGACGGGTGAGAATGAGCAGGTCTGAATTTTTCAGCATCATGAATTCCGTCTCCCTGGCGGGGAGCTATGATCCCGTGACCTATGAGACCAATGTGCTCACGGGGCTTATGGAGACCCTGGCCCTGGTCTGGCTGATCGTGGCCTGCGGCCTTGTGCTGGCGGCAGCCATCCTCTATTTCTGCACCAGGGACGAGCTGCGCAATCCGGAAAAGCAGGAGGGCTATTACCTCTCGGACAGCATCACCGCCCCGGCCCTCTACGGCATTTTCCGCCCCAAGATCCTGCTGCCCCGGGGCATTGCGCCCCAGGCGCTTCCCTATATTCTCCTGCACGAGCAGGTGCATCGCCGCCGCGGGGACAATTTCTTCCGTGCCGTGGCCATCCTCACCTGCTGCATTCACTGGTTCAATCCCCTTTGCTGGATCAGCCTGAAGTTCTTTTTCGAGGATATGGAGCTGTCCTGCGATGCCGCCGTGCTGAAGAAGCTGGGAGAGCCGGAGAAAAAGACCTACGCCCTGGCCCTCTTGGACACGGCCCAGAGCCGAAATCTCTTCGTCTCCGCCTTTGGCGGGGCCGGTCTGCGGCTGCGGGTGGAGCGAGTGCTGGCCTATCGACGGCTGACGGTTCTGTCGGCGCTGGCCTTTGTGGCCCTCTTTGCCCTCATCGCTCTGGTGCTTCTGACCAACTGAAAGGAGTGTTCCGACCATGAAACGACTGCTCTGCCTCTGCCTGTGCTGCCTGCTGCTCTGGGGCTGCAGCGCCGAGCCCATAGAAACCACCGTCACCGAGAGCGCCATTCCCTTCGTCCCCATCATGCTGGGGGATCTCTCCGTGACCATTGTGGACGGCCACGTCACCGAGGGCGCTGAGGATATGGCCTGGTTTGCGCTCCAGACAGGCTTCCCGGAGAGCCCCACGGACGGCAGCGAACACTGCCAAATCACCCTGCACCGGATCTACGAGGGAACGGAATATATCTCCGTTCTCTCCTATGCCGATGGCCTGTATACCCTGGACGACGGGGAAACGAAGCGGCAGTATCCCTATCTGATCTACTCCTGCGAGAATCTGCGCCCCCAGGCCACCAGCGATTTTGCGGAGTATTATCTTCTCTCCGAGGACCCCACCATGACCTCCCAGCGCTACCATCAGCATCTGCTCTCCGCTGTTTTGCAGACGGATTTCCCGGCCACCACCGTTGTGTATACGGATTTTCTCAGCTTTGAACGGGCGGAGCGCTACGGCACTGTTCCGGCCAAATACCTGACCCATCTGGATCAGCTGGTGGGAGCGAGCTTTTGCCGAGACGGCTTCTATCTGGAGCAGCTTTTGGAGAAGCCTGACCTCGCCGCCTCCGGTCTGACGGAGACGGTGCGCAAGTGCTTTGACTATGATTTTAAGCCCCTGCCCGACGACAGCCTGCCCGAAAGCACGGCCTGCGGCTATTACCGTGGGGACGCCATTGGCTACGATGACACACTCTTTGATCCCAAACCGGAGGATCGGCTGCCGGAGGGAAGTTATCCCGTCCTGCAAAACCTGGGCATCTGGCAGGAGGGCGAGGGCTATGTGCTGCTGCGCTGCCACCGGATGGAGGGCTGGAAGCTCAAGCATCCCGTTATGAGCTATACGCCTCACTACAGCGAGCTGATTCTCACCTACTACGACCAAAACGGCATCCCCCAATGGCAAACCACCGGCGAGATCTATGTCAGATAAGGCCGAAACAGGGCATAACGTAGGGGCGCACCTACGGGGTTTGTTCGTCAGTAACCGGCATGGCGGTGGTATTCCGCTAAAATTTTCAGGAGGTTTTCTTATGATCCGTTTTCTTTCCCGTTGCAGGTGGCCGGCTTTGCTGCTCTGCCTGCTTCTGGTGGGCTGTAGCACTGCACCGCAGCCTTCGGCGCCCTATGTGTCCTACAGTGTGGAAGTTTCGACCCTCCCCTCCGTGGAGGTTTCCCAGGTGCCTGACGAGGTGGCAACCCTGGGGGAAACGCTGGTCAGGGACAATGTTTTTTATGATGCGGTGGCCTTTTCTGACCGGCTGCTCCGCACGGAGGTCACGGCCCATGACGAGGCGGCCCGGACAAGAGAGCATCGGGTTTGGATGATGGACCCCTACGGTGAGACCCTTGGGGAGTACCGCTTCTCTGCGGAGGAGGCCTACAGCGTCCGGACGCTGACAGCCACCGAGGACGGCGGCTTCCTCTTCGTTTTGGGCTTCTCAGATCTTCAAAACGGTCAGGGAACCTGGGCAAGCGATGGCGGCTACGCTTCCCGTGTGATCCACTGCGACAGCAGTGGAGCGCTTCTCTTTGACACAGAATTCCCCCAGGTAAAGGGGGGTGCCCTGGATTTCTGCATAGAGGCAGAGGGGCGCTACTATTTCTTCGGCGACGTGGAGACCCCGGAGACCGATGTGACCGGGATCGCCTCCCCATCGGATATCGCCCTTTGGATTCTGGATGGGAAGGGAAACCTGTTGCAGCAGAAGGTCATCGCCGGTTCCGACTTTGAGAACTTGCTGCAGGTGGAGCAGAGGGATGAGAATTTTGTACTTTCCCTGTGGTCGCAGTCCACGGACGGGGACTTTATCGGCTCTTCCGGCGGCGGCTATCCTGTGGATTGGGTCTTTACCCTGGACAAAGATCTCAACATCCTGGACGGGAAGGAGCAGAGCGGAAGAGATTTTTCCGATGACAGGATCGGCTTTTCCCAGGGGAAGGCCATCCATGTCAGCGATTTCAGCGAGGAAGTCCCGGGCACGCCCACGGCCTATGTAGACTACGGCGACTATTATCTGCTGGTCTGGGAGCACATCACCGGGGTATACGAGCATACGCCGATCACAATCAGCTCCATCTGGCACACCTGGGAGACAGTGTATTCCTTCTACAGCCGGGAGGGCGAGCTGATCTATCAAGCCGCCGTGGATTCCACCCCGGACTACAGCCAATATCGCGCTGCGATTGAAGGATCGGAAGCGTAAAAACAGGAACCGGTGCAAACGCATCGGTTCCTGTTTTTTTGATTCAGAAGATACCGGCCAGGAGGGTGTACCACACACCGCAGATCTCCCGGAGGTACATATTGCAGAGGAAGAATCGATTGGTGCTCTTGGCGGCATAACCCAGCATGGTGATGCCCTCCTGCTTTGCCAGGAGGGAGGCTCTGGCCAGATGGTACTCCGCAGAGATCACCGCCACCGTATCCGGCCGGGTGCCGGTCTCAGCCTCGATGAGATCCAGGGAGAAGCGGAGATTTTCCTCAGTGCTGGTGGCCTGATCCTCCAGGCGCAGGCGCTCAGGGTCAATGCCCCGTTCCGTGAGCCAGTCGTACATACACTTGGCCTCGGTAATATCCTCGTTATCCCCCTGACCGCCGGAGAGGACGGCAACGGCCTCGGGATAGGTCTCCAGATAGGTCTGGGTGGCCCAAAGGCGCTCTGCCAGGGACAGGCTGGGCTGCGTTCCGTTGACCCCTGCTCCCAGGACGATCACATAGTCCTGCTGCGGATCCTCTGCGCCGCTGCTTTTGGCCCCGATCCAGATACCTGTGACCACAGCGGCCAACAGCCCCAGAATGCAGAGGATCTTCAGGATCTTCCGCAGAATACGGCTGGAAACCGGGAAGGCATAGCGCAGGTTATAAAGCAGGGCAAAGACCGCCGCCACCGCCCCAAAGAAGCAGAGCAGCAAGCCCAAAAAACCATAGCCAAAGACGAAGAAATAGAAGAACAGCCCCAGGGCAAGGAAGACTGCGGAGATCAACCAGCGTTTCATACGCCCAGGTAGCCCTTGAGTACCTTCAGGGTATTCTCCACACCGTCCATATGGCTGCGCTCATAGCCGTGGGAGACGTAGACACCGGGGCCCATGACACCGTGGCGCACATCATAACCGGCGGTAACGGAGCAGTCGGCATCGGAGCCGTAGCTGGGGTAGACATCCACCGCGTAGTCAGCCCCTTCCTTCTCGGCGGCCTGTACCAGCTTCTTCACGATCACATGGGAATAGGGGCCGTGGCTGTCCTTGGCGCAGAAGGAGACCATGCGCTCGGTGCAGGTCAGGCCGTCGCCCACGCAGCCCATATCCACAGAGATGACCTCGGTAACGCCATCGGGCACGGAGGCGGAGCCGCCGTGACCCACCTCTTCATAAACGGTGGAATGCACCCAGAGGCGGCGGGCAGGGGTAAGCGCCTTGTCCTTCAGGTACTTGGCAAAGGCCATCAAAATGCCCAGGGAGAGCTTATCATCCAGGAAGCGGCTCTTGATGAAGCCCTTTTCCGTCACACGGCTTCTGGTCTCGAAGCAGACAAAGTCACCGGCACGGATGCCCAGGGCCTTGGTGTCCTCGGCAGACTCCACCAGCTCGTCCAGAACCACCTCGGTCACATCGAACTTACGGGAGGTGGCGCTGTAATTGGGGTTTACATGGAGGGAGGCATTGCAGAGCTGGAAGGTGCCCTCGTAGATATCCCCCTTCATGGTGTAGACACGGCAGTTCTCGCCTTCAATGTTGTTGGCATTCATGCCGCCCAGATTCAGGATGCGCAGGCGGCCATTGCCCTTGATCTCGGCCACCATGCCGCCCAGAGTATCCGCATGGGCCTGGAGCAGCAGGCCGTCATTGCGATCCTCGCCGCCCAGGTCGATGACGATGCCGCCCTTGTTGCAGCGCTTGGTGGCGTAGCCCAAAGCCTGGAACTCACGCTCTACATAGTCATCCACCATGTGGGTGAAACCGGTGGGGCTGTCGATGGCAAGAAGCTCCAGGGTCTTCTCTACCGCATATTCTGCGTATTTTCTCATAAAGATCCTCCTTCTGTCGCCGAGGTCAAGCCCCATTTGCGACTATTTTGTCTATTATAGCATATTGTTCAGGAAAAGGAAACAAAAAACCGTATGTCTTTGAAATTCGACATACGGTTTTTGTTATAGTTTGTTTAGTCCTTCTTCTTGGTGGCAATTTCCATCAGGCACTTGGCAATGAAGGCATCGGGCGTCATGGCACCCAGATCCTCGCCGCCTCTGGTACGGACGGAAACCGTGCCGTTCTCCATGTCACGGTCGCCGACCACCAGCAT
>JAFQCY010000151.1 GCA_017399355.1 Oscillospiraceae bacterium | reverse complement strand
GCCGGTACTCCCATCAACCCCGAGTGCGCCCTGACCCAGATCTACGGCGCTGTCATGAAGTCCATCGGCCACAGCCTCTACGAGAATATGGTGCTGGATAAGAACGGCAAGTGCATCAACGCCAACCTGACCGACTACGGTGCACCCATGATTGGTGACGCCCCCGAGGACTTCAAGTCCGTACTCATCGATGTCAACGATGACTACGGCCCCTTCGGTGCCAAGTCCATCTCCGAGATCGCCTGCAACGGCGCAGCTCCCGCCATCGGTATCGCCATCCACGATGCCTGCGGTATCTGGCTCCGTGACTGGCCCATGACCCCGGAGAAGATCCTGAAGGCACTGGGTAAGATCTGATCTCATAGCCCTTGTGTGGGCAGTCTCGCCCACACAAGGAATCAATATGTAAGGAGGCCATTTCATGAGCCATCATGTTGGAAAAAGCGTAACCCGTGTGGATGCCTTTGACAAAGCCACCGGCAGAGCCAAGTACACCGATGACCTGTGCGAGAAGAATGCGCTGGTCGTCCGGGTGGTCCGCTCCACCATTGCCCACGGCTTTGTGAAGTCCATCGACATTTCCGAGGCAGAGAAGGTCCCCGGCGTGGTGAAGATCCTCACCTGCTTCGATGTCCCCGATATCAAATTCCCCACCGCAGGCCACCCCTGGTCCACCGATCCCTCCCATCAGGACACCGCCGACCGCAAGCTGCTGAATCAGCACGTCCGCTACTATGGCGACGACGTGGCCGCCGTTGTGGCAGAGGATGAGGTGGCCGCCGCCCGTGCCGCCCGTCTGGTGAAGGTGGAATACGAAGTCCTTCCCTTTGTGCTGGACGTGCAGAAGGCCATGGAGGAGGGCGCTCCCCAGATTCACGAGACCTGCCCCGGCAACGTCTTAAAGCACACCAGCAACATCCGTGGCAATTACGAGGAGGCCATCAAAGAGCCCGGCCTCATCTGCGTGGATAAGTGGTACGACACCGCCTCCGTGCAGCACTGCCACATTGAGAACCACATCGCCGTGGCCCACGAGGAGGCCGGTAAGATCGTCATCGTCTCCTCCACTCAGATCCCCCATATCGTCCGCCGGACGGTGGGTCAGGCCCTGGGCATCGACTGGGGCAAGATCCGCATCATCAAGCCCTATATCGGCGGCGGCTTCGGCAATAAGCAGGATACCCTCTATGAGCCTCTGGCAGCCTGGCTGTGTATGCAGGTGGGCGGCAGAACGGTGAAGATCGATATCCCCCGTGAGGACACCTTCATCTCCAACCGTATCCGCCATGCGGAGCGCTTCCATATCATCTCCTGGGTGCGTCCCGACGGCACCGTGGTGGCCCGTAAGGTTGACCTCTACTCCAACCAGGGCGCTTATGCCTCCCACGGCCACTCCATCGCCGCTAAGGGCCTCAACGCCATCCCCCAGCTGTACCCCGTACCCAACTACTGCGGTAACGCTTACACCGTCTATACCAACCGCTCCACCGCCGGTGCTATGCGTGGCTACGGTATGCCCCAGGCCTCCCATGCCATTGAGTGCCATGTGGAGGATATCGCAAGAGCCCTGGGTGTGGACTCTCTGGAATACCGCCGCAAGAATGTAATGCCCGTGGGCTTCGTGGACGGTTTCTCCAAGAACGAGCTGTACTCCGACACCTTCAACCAGTGCTTCGACAAGGCCGTGGCCTATATGGACTATGACCGCAAGCGCAAGGAATACGAAAACCAGACCGGCGACATCCGCAAGGGCATCGGCCTGGCCACCTTCTGGTACAATACCGCCGTTTGGCCCATCTCTCTGGAGCATTCCTCCTGCCGCATGGTCTTGAACCAGGACGGCTCTGTGCAGGTGCAGGTAGGCGAGACGGAGATCGGCCAGGGTGCCGACACCGCCTATGCCCAGATGACCGCCGAGATCCTGGGCCTGAAGGATTACCGGGATGTCCACATGATCTCCACCCAGGATACGGACATCACCCCCTTCGGCACCGGCGCTTATGCCTCCCGCCAGACCTATGTGGTGGGCTTCTCCATCAGCCAGACCGGTAACATCCTGAAGCGGAAGATCCTGGAGTATGCCGTTGAGCTGACCCGCTGCCCCCTGGTCAATATGGACATCGTAGACAGCAACATCGTCCGCACCACCGATGGCAGAGTGCTTATGAGCCTGAAGGAGCTGGCCACCGAGGCCCTCTACAGCCTGAGCCACAGCGTCCATCTCACCGCGGAATCCTCCTACCAGATCAAGAACAACGCCTACTCCTTTGGCTGCTGCTGCGCCGAGGTAGAGGTGGATATCCCCATGTGCCGGGTGCAGCTGAAGAAGATCATCAATGTCCACGACTGCGGCAAGCTGATCAACCCCCAGCTGGCTGAGGCCCAGGTACACGGCGGTATGTCCATGGGCATCGGCATGGCCCTGTCTGAGACCCTGCTGTGGGATGAGAAGACCGGCGCTCCCCTGAATAACAACCTGCTGGACTACAAGCTCTGCTCTACCATGGATCACCCCCATCTGGAGGCCCAGTTTGTGGAGAATCCCGAGCCCACCAGCCCCTTCGGCACCAAGTCCCTGGGCGAGCCCCCCACCTGCCCCGTTGCCCCGGCTATCCGTAACGCCATTCTCAACGCCACCGGCGTTGCCATCGATACCCTGCCCATGAATCCCCACGTCCTCTTCAAGCGCTTCTCTGAAGAAGGGCTCATCAACGATCCCTGGAGAAAGGAGAACTAAGCCATGTACGATATTAAGACCTATTACGAGTCCCAGAGCGTAGCGGATGCCGTCCGCCTCCGCCTGGAGCACCCCGAAGCCCATATCATCGCCGGCGGTTCTGACGTGCTGGTGCAGATGCGTGAGGGCAAGCGTGCCGGTGTGGAGCTGATCTCCATCTTCATGCTGGATGAGCTCCGTGGCGTTTCCATTGACGAAAACGAAAACATCCGCATCGGCAGCCTCACCAGCTTCTCCCACATCACCAAAGATCCCATCATTCAGAAGTACATCAACGTTCTGGGCGAGGCTGTGGATCAGGTGGGCGGCCCCCAGATCCGCAATATCGGCACCATCGGCGGCAACACCTGCAACGGTGTCACCTCCGCTGACTCCGCCTCCACCCTCCATGCCTGGGAGGCTCTGGTAGAGCTCACGGGCCCCGAGGGCAAGCGTGTGATCCCCATTAAGGACTTCTACAAGAAGGCTAAGGTGGTGGATATCCGGGAAGGCGAGATCCAGACCGCCATCCTGATCCCCAAGGCCAGCTACGAAAACACCTGGGGCTACTACATCAAGTATGCCATGCGCAATGCCCTGGATATTGCCACCAACGGCTGCTCCGTCAATGTGCGCCTGTCTGAGGACAAGAAGACCTTTGACCGGGTCCGTGTGGCCTATGGTGTTGCAGGCCCCATCCCCATGCGCTGCCCCAAGGCCGAGGAATTCATCAACGGCAAGGAAATCACCATGGAGAATATCGAGACCTTCGCCCGCACAGTGCTGGAGGATATCAATCCCCGTGACTCCTGGAGAGCCTCCAAGGCCCTGCGCCAGCACGTGGCTGTAGAGTCCGCAAAGCGCTGCATCGTGGAATCCGTAAAGAGAGCAGGAGGTGTTCTGTAATGGCACAGTATATGCTGGTTAAGTACAACCTCAACGGCAAGGACGTAGAGCAGATGGTAGACGTCCGTGCCAGCCTGACCGATATGCTCCGCAATGACTTCCGCATGACCTCCGTAAAGAAGGGCTGCGAGGTGGGCGAATGCGGCGCCTGCACCGTGATCATCAACGGCGAGGCCTATAACTCCTGCATTTACCTGGCGGTCTGGGCCAACGGCAAGACCATCCGCACCTTAGAGAGCCTTATGGGCCCCAATGGCGAGCTGTCCGATATTCAGCAGGCCTTTATTGACGAGGCTGCCATCCAGTGCGGCTTCTGCACCCCCGGCTTTATCATGAGCGCCTGGGAGATCCTGGAGAGCGGCAAGGAATACACCGATGCCGAACTGCGCAAGCTCCTCTCCGGCCACCTCTGCCGCTGCACCGGCTACGAGAACATCATCCGCGCCGTAAAGAAGACCATGTACAAGCGCCTGGGCAAGGAAATGCCCGAATAAGTCCATATCCCATGGAGGTAAAACCGCACCGGCTCCAAGGCCGGTGCGGTCAGCTTGTCAAAGAACTTCCAATACACCCTCGTATCTGGTATAATAAAAGAGACGGGGGTGTTATTATGGAACAATGGAGAAAAGATGCGAGAAGTGAAATAATCATTGTGGATTTAGAGGCACTTGTACCTCAAGATC
>JAFQCY010000150.1 GCA_017399355.1 Oscillospiraceae bacterium | reverse complement strand
TTGGAGGCACCCAATGCCTCCCTTGTTAAAGGGAGGTGGGTCGCCTTGAAAAGGCGACTCGGAGGGATTCCGCACACCGCAACACCGTTATTCTGTAAGGCTTTCGGCGCATTCGTACTGCCTGCACGAATCCCCCCGGATCGCCTCAAAAGGCGATCCGACCCCCTTTAACAAGGGGGTCTTTGGTGCAGGCAAACTGTTCGGCAAATTTCTGTTTGACGGACGAAATGAAGGCACACCTCGGTTTTTCGTCCTTCGTTATTCGTTCTCAGCATTAAGATGCTGCGGTAAATTTCTGTATATTTTTCTGATTTCCGAAAAGATTTCTCCCTGTTTTGGGATCTATAATCATAGAAACGTTCTGCGCAGAAGGAGGTGGGGGAGTGACCGATGAAAAATTGATGTTATTAATCCAAAAGCGGGATCAGGAGGCGCTGGTCTGCCTGCAGGAGCGATATGAGGCCTACTGCCGCAAGATCGCCTGGTCGCTGCTTCGGGATGAGCAGATCGTTTCAGAATGCCTCAATGATGTCTGGCTCTCCCTCTGGGGCAGCCCGGAGCTGCCCCATGACCTGAAGCCCTGGCTGGCAAAGGTCACCCGTAATGCCGCCCTTCACCGCATCCGCAGCAGTGAGGCGCAGAAACGCTCCGGCTGCACCGTCCTTCTGGACGAGCTGGCGGAGTGCATCCCCGATCCTCTGCGGCAGCAGGAGGCGGAAACACAATGGCTGAAGGAGCTGCTGGAGAACTTCCTGCGCACCTTAAAAAAAGAGGAACGCTATGTATTCCTGCGCCGCTACTGGTACGGCTACACCATCGGGGAATTAGCCGCAGAGCTGTCCTGGCGGGAGGCTAAGGTCAATAGCCTGCTGTACCGCCTGCGGCAGCGGCTGAAAGAATGTCTGCAGAAGGAGGGTTACCGATTATGAATGAATGGAATTTGTTTGAAGCCCTGGGCGAGATCGAGGATCCCCTCCTTTCGCCGCCGAAACAGAAGCACTTCCCTTGGAAGAAAAACGGCCTCCGTGTGGCGCTGATCGCTGCGGTGCTGAGCCTTCTGGCAGGGACGGTGCTGGCGGTGGGCATCGGCGTAGGTGTCCGCTATGGGGAGCAGACCGTGACCCTGGAGGGCATCTCCCTGTCCCAGGATGCCGCTCAAAACCTCAGCTATCACACGGCGCAGATCCAGTATGAGCTACGCACCGTCACCACCTCTGCCCAAAGCTACCTGACCCAAGCGTTGACAGCGGCCTGGGAGCAGCACGGCGGTGAGGGGCTCTACGATCTGAAAAATCCCGACGGAAGTCTTCGGAATTTCGGCACCGTTGCCGAAGCGGAGCAATTTTTCGGCATCGACCTCATGGACAGCCCGGAGCTTTCCGAGCTGATCCGGGGCGTCTATGTGACCATGGTGGTGGCAGATTCGGCACAGGCCGCTGCCTGCGATGCCCAAGGCGGTCCGATTTCTCCCGACGGTCTTCTGATCTACCTCTCTCTGCGCCGTGGGGAGCTGTCCGACACCGCATTGGATGCCCGATTGGTCGGCGAGGCCGGGATCACGGTCTTTGTCCCCTTGACCGAGGCTTTTGTCCAGAGCCAAAGAGAACAGACTCTCTATTCCCACGACAGCCCCTTTGCCGAGAGCGGCCTCATGACCGCCGAGGGCAGGAGTCTTTTGCTGCTGGAAGACAGCAGCTCCTCCCTGGGGCAGGTGGGCTACGCCGCCTGGTGTGACAATGGCCTGGGCTATCTGGCGCACCTGAAGACCTATCCCCAAGGCTATGCCACACCCCTGTCCCTTTTAGCCCCTCTGCTGGGGCGCATCCACTGAGAAAGGAGCGAAATTATGAAACGAATTTTTGTCCTCTGCCTGCTTTTAGCGCTGCTGCTCAGCGCCTGCGGCGAAAGAGTTCCGGCCTATGAGCAGCCGGAGACCTCTGTGCCCACAGATCCTCTGCTGCCGGAGGAGATAGAACCCACTGCGCAAATGCCGGAAATTTCCCAACCCAATGATGTGCAGTCCGGTCCCAAGGACGACTCTGTACTGCGCCTGGAGAGCGCCATCGTTTCGGGCTATGCCACAGGAGAAAGTGTCTACTTTGCCACCTTTGCTTCGTACCTGATGCGCTATGACGAGGAGAAGGACCGTTTGGAGGCCTGCTGCCGTCAGAAGGGCTGTGCCCATGTCGATGAGAGCTGCGGCGCCTGGGTGGGTCTGGATGTCAACGGTCTGTATTTTGCCGTGCGGGAGGATACGGCCTATTACCTGTGGGGAGAGAGAGAAGAATACGGCGAATACAGGAACTTGCAGTTTTTCTCCTCCAACCTGGCCAATGGGCAGCGTCGGAACTACTGCAATATTGCCGTAGAACCCGGGCAGCTGATCCTGTTGGGAGATCTGCTGGTCTGCGGCAATAAGGCGGTTTTGTCTTATGCCATAGGAGAGGACTACGAGGGACTCCTCCCCCAGCGCAAGACCCAGTATATTCTGGCTTTTGACCTGATCGATGGGACAATGACCACGGTGATGTGTCGGGAGATCCCCTATTTTACCACCTATGATCTCTGGGGTATGAGCGAGAGCCACCTGATCCTGGCTTATCACCACGGCATCGGCATCGATTCCTACGGCAGCGTCTCCTACAAGGATACCCCCACCTACGGCTACGATGAATATGTGCGGTATGTCCACCGCTGGGTGCTTTTGGAGTATCCCATTGCAGAGGATGCAAACTGGTCCAGGCAGGTCTCTGTCAGCGACTCCACTACGAAGCTGGAGCTGTTTAGCTACAGCAGCTTTTACGGCGGCAAGCTCTACTATCTTGCCGACTCCTACCTGAAGGTCTACGATCTCAGCGAACATACAAATAAAGTGCTTTTCTATCTTCCCGGTGTTTCTCACCTCTTCTGCGCCGACGGCAAGGTCTTTTACAGCACCTATGCCAGGGAGTACTTCTACTACGACCCGGCGACGGAGCAGACCGTGCAATATCAGAAGGATATCCCACGGGAGCAGTTTACCATCCTGGGTGAGACGGACGACAGCTTCCTGGGGACGACGGCCACCACCCTCACCTGGCAGAGGATCAGCAAGGAGGATTTCTATGAAGAGAACTATGATGCCCTTGTAGCTTATCCCTTCTAAAAATAAAAGCATAGCCCCCCGACGGTCAAGCATAGGATGTACCACGAGACTGTTAGGGGGGCTAAAACTATGAGTAATCTTTACGCCGACATTGCAAAGCGGACGGGCGGCGACATCTATATCGGTGTGGTGGGGCCCGTGCGGACGGGAAAATCCACCCTGATCAAGCGGCTGATGGAGGAGCTGGTGATCCCCAATATTGAGGATCTCTACCGCAAGGAGCGGGCCAAGGATGAGCTGCCCCAGAGCGGCTCCGGCAAGACCATTATGACTGCCGAGCCCAAGTTCATCCCCGAGGAGGCGGTGCAGATCTGCCCCGACGGGGCGGCGACCCTGTCGGTGCGGCTCATCGATTCTGTGGGCTATATGGTGCCCGGTGCCATCGGAGCCACAGAGGACGGTATGCCCCGCATGGTCACCACGCCCTGGTTTGATCGGGAGATCCCCATGACCGAGGCGGCAGAACTGGGGACGAAAAAGGTCATGGAGGAGCACTGCACCATCGGCATCGTGGTCACCACCGACGGCACCATTACGGATCTGCCCCGGTCGGAGTATCTGGAGGCAGAGGAACGAGCCATTCGGGATATGCAGGCCACGGGGAAGCCTTTTCTGGTGCTGGTGAATTCCGCCTCGCCGGAGAGCAGCGAGGCTCATGTGCTCCGGGACTATATTGCCCGAACCTACGCTGTCAGCGCTAAGGTGCTGGACTGTCAGGCCCTGACCCAGAGTGATCTGAGGGAGCTGCTGAAGGAGCTGCTCTATGCCTTCCCTCTGCGGCAGATGCAGGTCTTCCTGCCCCCCTGGGTGCAGGCGCTGGAGATAGCAGACCCTCTGAAGCAGGCACTCTATGAGGCGCTGCAGCAGAATGCGAAGAATATCAGCCGCCTGGCAGAAGCAGAGCCGGCGCTGGAAAAGGTGGCGCAGCTGGAGCAGATCTGCGGCTATCACATCGACGAGGTGAACTTAGGCAGCGGCACGGTCAGCTGTACGCTGGACTTTGACGAGGGACTGTTCTATCGGATCTTAGGCCAGAAAACCGGCTTCGAGATCGAGGATGACGGTCAGCTTCTGTCCCTGCTCGCCGCCCTGGCGCAGATGAAGAAGCAGTATGACAAGATCGCCACTGCCTTGGAGGAGGTCAAGGCCACGGGCTACGGCATCGTCATGCCGGGGCAGGAGGAGCTTCACATGGAGGTGCCGGAGATCGTCAAAAAGGGCAGCGCCTACGGTGTCAAGCTGAAGGCCAGCGCTCCCTCTATCCATATGCTGCGGGCGGATATCAAGACGGAGATCAGCCCCATGGTGGGCGATGAGCAGCAGTCCGAGGAGCTGGTGAAGTACCTCTTGGGAGAGTACGAGGGCAATACGGAGAAGCTGTGGGAGAGCAATATTTTCGGCAAGTCGGTCTTCGAGCTGGTGAACGAAGGTCTCACCACCAAGCTCCGCCGTATGCCCGAAGACGCACGCTACAAGCTGAAGGACACCCTGACCAAAATCGTCAACGAAGGCGCCAACGGCCTGATCTGCCTGCTGCTGTAAACAGGAATTTATATTTGGTGAATAACGAATGGTGAATAGTGAATAATGGAGGTATCGGCTCCGCCGATTTATTTAAAATCAATGCGCAAAGCGCATACCTCCATTCACCATTCACCACTCCAACGCTAAATTTCCGTTTACCGCAGCGATTGACACATCATTCCAAAAAAGAACAGGCTTGCTAAGCCTGTTCTTCTCTTTCAAGGAGTTTTAAGGGAATAATCTCTGCCGGCCTTTGGCACTCTCTTGCTTTCCAGCCGGCAAGAAAGGCGGCACGGACAAGAGTAAAAATAGCAGCCTGCGCCTGATCGTAAGCTTCCTGCTCCAAAAACTCGGAAAAGGCCAGTTCGAACTTGTCATTCTGCATGATCGTCACATCCTCTCTCTGCTCTCTATTATATCACAAAAATGAGTAAATACAACATAATATGAGTATTTACACAGATTGAGTTGTTAATATTTTGAGCCTTTTACTCTAAAATAGATACAGAGGTGATCTGTGTGGATCGACACTATAAGGAATATATCCAAATCGGATTGAATATTATGCGCTGCAGGAAAGAGCAAGGCTTGACCCAAGAACAGCTGGCAGAAATGACGGGATATAGCCGCAATCATATTCAGCGAGTGGAGACGGCAGCCTCCAAGCCCACAGTGGGACTGCTTCTGGATTTATCGGCAGCTTTGGATGTGCCTGTAGAACAGCTTTTAGAAATTCGTAGAAAATAAAACGGTGTGCAAAATTCAATTGCACACCGTTTTGCGACCTTAAAGGCATTAGCTTCCTTCCACAAAACCAGCATTGATTATTTGCCGGACTTGACGGATGAGAAAAAGCCATATCTACCGAAACGGAAATAACGACAAAGCGACAAGTTTCTTTCCGAAACTTGTCGCTTTTGTGTAGTTATCGTGCGGGGAAGGGGTATTTCTCCAGATAGTGCTGGTAGCGCTCCTGGAAGCTCTGGCTGCTGCCGGTCTTGACCTCGTTGAGGTACTCGTGGGTCTCGAAGCTGCCCTGGGTGGTCTCGATGAGAGCCACGGCGATGTTGGAGCAGTGGTCAGACACACGGGAGTAGTTGTTGAGAATGTCGGACAGGACGAAGCCGGTCTGGATGGTGCAGCGGCCTGCCTGCAGACGCTCGATGTGGGAGGTCTTGCTGGCGGCGATGAGGCTGTCGATGACCTGTTCCAGGGGCTCAACCTCGTGGGCAGCGACGATATCGCCGGCCTCGAAGGAGTCGATGGTCAGGGAAAGGATCTCTATCAGCGCCTTGGAGAGGTTGGTGATCTCCGCCTGGGCATGCTCAGAGAAGGTGATCTTCTTGGTATGGATCTCCTCGGCGGAGTGTACCAGATTCACAGCGTGGTCACCCAGACGCTCCAGGTCACCGATGGTGTGGAGCATGGTGGAGACCCGGCGGCCGTCCACGTCGGTGAGGCTTCGGCCGGAGAGCTGTACCAGGAAGGTACCCAGCTTATCCTCGTAGTCGTCCAGCTCGGTTTCCATTTTCAGGATGGCCTCCGCCTCTTTTTCGGAGTAGTTACCGCAGAGCTTGATGGCACCGGAGATGGTGTCCTGTGCCAGGCGAGCCATCTTGTGGGTCATGTTGGCGGCCTCATTGACAGCCATGGCAGGCTGAGCCAGCAGGCGCTCGTCCAGGAAGGCGTACTGTTCCTTCTTTTTGGCGGGGCGCACCACGAAATTGGCAAAGGCCTCCAGCTGCTTGACAAAGGGGCAGAGCATGGCGGTGGTGGAGACGTTGAAGATGGTATGCACTACAGAGATACCGAAGGCATCGATATCCGTGTCTACAAAGGCAAAATTGAAGATGGCATCTGCCACATAGAAGAGGATCAGGCAGGCAACGGTGCCGATGAGGTTAAAGGTGATATGTACCACAGAGACCTTCTTGGCATTCTTGCTGACACCGATGGAGGAGATCAGGGCGGTGACACAGGTGCCGATGTTCTGACCCATGATAATGGGAATGGCTGCGCGGTAGCTGATGCCGCCGCCCATGGCCAGGGTCTGCAGCATACCTACAGAGGCAGCGGAGGACTGGATGATGCCGGTGATGACAGCGCCCACCACAACGCCCAGCACGGGGTTGCTGGCGAAGGTGCCCATGATGTTGGCCAGAGCGTCGCGATCCAGATTTTCCACAGACTCGCCCATGAGCTTCATGCCGTACATCAGAACGGCGAAGCCCACCAGGATCTTGCCCATATCCTGGCGCTTGCGCTTCTTGGACATCATAATCATCAGGATACCCAGGAGCGCGAAGGCAAGAGAGAAGTTCTCGGGTTTCAGCAGGGCGATCCAGCCGTCGCCCTCCACGCCGGAGAGGGAGAGGATCCAGGGGGTCAGGGTGGTACCGATATTGGAACCCATGATAACGCCGATGGTCTGACCCAGGCTCATGATGCCGGAGTTGACCAGACCTACCAGCATAACCGTCATGGCAGAGGAGGACTGGATGGCGATGGTGATCACGCCGCCCACGATCATGCCCTTGAAACGGTTAGAGGTCATTTTCTTCAGGGAACGTTCCAGAGAGCCGCCTGCTACCTTACTCAGACCGCCGGACATAACGTCCATGCCGTAGAGGAAGAAAGCAAGGCCGCCCACCAGCTTCAGAATGCTGATCAGAACTTGCATATGTATAGCTCCGTTTCTATCTTTTTGTCAGGGGGAGCAGGTTGAGAACCTACCCTGTATTTTACTATAAATTAACCGCGAAGTAAAGTCAAGTCTAAAGTGCTTTGCAAGAGAAAAAAGACAAGCCAAAGAGGGCAAGGGGGTGACAATAGGCGGAGAGTTGTTTTAGTAACTAATGACGAATAACGAAAAGTGAATAACTGTGGTATCGGCTTCGCCGATGGATTTGAATTAGAGTCAAATAGATGTTTATCGGTCTGTCGCACTTTCTTGTGATGCCGTAGGGCGGGGGCTTGCTCCCGCCGCCTCTGCTCCGCAGGAGCAGAAGAAAACATCTCACAACATTGCACGAATTCGCCTTAGAGCGGCACAAATTAGTGAGTTTCTACCGCCGGCGGGAGCGAGCCCCCG
>JAFQCY010000149.1 GCA_017399355.1 Oscillospiraceae bacterium | reverse complement strand
GGAGCGCTACAGATGCGGCGTACCCCTTGCGGGTGCAATCCGTTCTCCTTTTGGCACTGCCCCGGGTGATCGGAACTGCAGTAAAGGGGAAACGGATTGCCACGTCAGGGCTTTGCCCTTCCTCGCAATGACGGTTGTATAATGGAAGTTCCTTCTTCTGCTCGAACCGTCTGCAGATTTTCCTCTTTCATAACAATGACATTGCGTATTTGATACCTGATTCATAGTCTGAAAATCATCCTAATACGGGGGTCTTTGGCTGCATCCAACCGTTCGGCAAATTTCTGCTTGCCGGACGGAATATTCCAAATCCTTGCCGCAGGCACACCTTCGTGATTCGTTATTCGTCCTTAGCTATTCGTTTCCAGACCGATCAATTTCCGTTTGCGGCACGGTTGGGAGATTTCTCTTTGCCAAATGGCGCAAACTATGATACACTTTAGAAAAAAAGGAAAGAAGGGTTCTTATGCGACCGGTAAAGAAAGCTGCCGACTCCCTGACCCGGCAGCAGTATCTGATCTGCCCCGCCCATATCAATCACTACGGCAGACTTTTCGGCGGCCAGCTGCTGAAATGGATCGACGAGCTGGCCGGGATCGTGGCCATCCGCCACTGCGGCATGACCGTCACCACCGCCACCATCGACAACCTGCAGTTCCTTGCACCGGCCTACACCGGGGATATGATCGTGCTGGAGGGCCGGGTGACCTATGTGGGCCGCAGCTCCATGGAGGTGCGGATCGACACCTACCGGGAGGCGCTGGACGGTAGCCGGGAGCAGATCAACCGGGCCTATCTGGATATGGTGGCCATCGACTGCCGGGGCAAGTCCGTGGAGGTGCCCGACCTGGTGCCGGAGACGGAGGAGGAAATAGCGGAATACGAGGCCGCCAAAAAGCGCCGTGCCCTGCGCAAGCAGCGCAGGCAGGAGGGCTTCTGAGGTGCAAACAGAGGAGACCGAATCATCGGTCTCCTCTGCTTTTTGCTTCGAGGCAGGGTCTATTTTGTTTCCCGTGCCTCCAGATCCTGCAGCATCTCGGCGTAGAATTTTTCGCTGATCTTGTACTTCTTCAGGTAGACGATGTAGCCTAAGACGATCATGATCAGGGGGATGGCGAACATGGCCAGCTTCACAATGAGCTTGCCCTGGGAGTCGATGGCCTCGGCGGTGCCGCCATCGATCTTGATGCCGGAGAAAATGAGGGTCAGGCTGACGATGCCTGTGGCCAGGGCTGCGCCGATCTTATTGATCAGGGGCTGGATGGAGAAGGTGATGGACTCATTGCGCTTGCCCAGCTTCCACTGGCCGTACTCCACGGTGTCTGCCAGGAACATGAGCATGAGGGTCTGGATAAAGGCCTGGCCCACAAAGACCAGCACCGCACCAAAGGCGATGAGCACAATGGAGATCTCCGCAAAGAAGAAGATGGCATAGCCGATGAGCACCAGCACCGTACCCAGGGTGTAGAGGCTGCGGCGGTTGAGCTTCCTGGCAACCAGGGGGTAGACCGACAGGGTGCCCAGCTGGGCAACGCCGACCACGGCAACCAGGATCACATACATCCCCTCATTGCCGAAGAGGTACTTCATATAGTACACAGCGAAATTCACCGTGGTGCAGTAGCCCACCATAAAGAGGCCCATGGCCAGGGTGGTCCACATCAGCTGGTCATTCTTCAAAAGGGCCCGGAACATCTGCTTGACAGAGGTGGACTCCTGGCTGGTCTGGGTGACCTGCTTGCCCTTGATGCCCAGGAGGGGGAAGAGCAGGCCCAGCAGGAAGAGCACAGCCACCACCACGGCGCACCAGAACCAGACCGTGGGGGTATCCCCCAGCATCTGGGTCACGGGCTGCCAGGCCACCATGACGATGTACATACCGATATTGGCGCAGATTCGGGCGAAGGCACCGGTCTTTTCCCGCTGCTTCTGATCCGAGGACAGGACGGGAAGCAAGGTCCAGTAGCCGATGTCGTTGATGCCGTAGGTGATGTCCCAGAGCAGGTAGGCTGCGCCAAAGAGGATCACGAAGACCCAGCCTTCTCCGATGCCCGCAAAGAGGATCAGCGAGAACAGGGCGCTGAGCACACCGCCCACCAGGATGGCAGGCTTAAACTTGCCCCAGGGGGAGCGGATATTGTCGATGAGCAGGCCGGTGATGGGGTCGTTGAAGGCATCGAAGATGCGCATAATGCTGAGGATCATGCTGGCGGCGGCAAAGACCCACACGGGAAGGCTCAGCACGTCCGACAGAAAGTACAAAAGGCAGTTGGCCTCGAAGGCATAGAACATATCCCGGCCGATGGTGCCCAGGCCGAAATGGATGCGGTTGCGTTTATCCAGGTTCTGCATGGTTGGGTTCCTCCTCGATGATGAATAATTCCGAACCGAAGTCCGTCAGGGTGCGCTGGTTTTGGTCATAGCCCGTGCCCCGGAAGAGGGGCAGCAGTACCGTGCCTGCCATCAGGGCGCTGCCGGAGGCACACAGCTCCTGTGCGCCGTCGGGCAGGGTGAAGTGGCGGTCGGCCGTGCGCAGCACGAAGCCGTTGGGGTCTAAATTCACCGGGGCAACGTGCTTGACCAGGCTGCCGAATTGGCCGATGCGCAGCCTTTGGGGGCGGCTGCGGAGGCGGTAGCGCTTGTTTCTGTCCAGCCCCTTCAGCTCCAGGCGCTCCCAGGCCGGGGCAGCGGCCACCAGGCGGCGGAATACCGCTGCTAAGGTGATGCCCTCCCGGCTCACCTGCCAGCCCTTTTTCAGGCGGCGGAAGGTGCCAAACTGGAAGGCCATGCGGTGGAGCTTGTAAAACTCGATCTGGGCTTGGATCTCCTGCCGCTCGATCTTCAGCAGGTGATCCAGATCCAGCTCGTAGCCCAGGCAGCCGAAGAAGGATACGTTGCCACGGGTACACAGGGGGGTGGCACGGAGGGTCTGGGCATGGGGCGAGGCGGAGACATGGGCCCCAAAGGTGGACTGGGGGTAGAGATAGGAGAGATTCTCCTGGATGGTCAGGCGCTCAATGGGGTCGGTATTGTCCGAGCACCAGATCTGTGGGCCGTAGCAGAGCATGCCCAGATCGAAGCGGTTGCCCCCGGAGGAGCAGCTCTCCAGCAGGATCTGCGGCCTTGGCCGGAAGATCCGCTCCAGCACCCGGTAGAGGCCCAGAATATAGTCATGGGCCTTTGCCCCCAGGGCCACGGAGTGGCGATTCATATCCCACTTTACATAGGAGATCTCCGCCTGGTCCAGGATCTTCGACACATTCTCTACCAGGTAATCCTGCACCTCCTCCCGGGACAGATCCAGCAGCAGCTGATTTCTGCCCAAAAGAGGCTCAAATTGGTCTGTCAGGGCCCAATCGGGGTGGCTGCGATAGAGGTCGGAGTCCGGATTCACAGACTCCGGCTCAAACCAGAGGCCGAAGTCCATGCCCAGGGCCTTGATTTTTTCCGAAAGCTTCTTCAGACCGCCGGGGAGCTTTTTGAGGTTAACGTTGTAATCCCCCAGGCCGGCGGTGTCGCTGTTTCGTGCGCCGAACCAGCCGTCATCCAGGACGAAAAGCTCGCAGCCCAGCTTCTTGGCCTGGCTGGCCAGGCTCAGCAGACGGCGGCGGTTAAAGTCGAACATACAGCCCTCCCAGCTGTTATACAGCACGGGACGGGGCCGCTCCCTCCAGTACGGGGGGATAATATGCGCCTGCACAAAGCGGTGCATCCGCTCCGAAAGACCGCCGAAGCCACGGTCAGAGTAGCACAGCACTGCCTCCGGAGTCTCGAAAATCCGGCCGGGGGCCAGGGTCTTGGCAAAGGAGCTGGGGCCGATGCCCTGCATCACCCGGGTCAGGCCCTGCAGGGAGCGCTGGGCAGAGGCATAGTGGTTGCCGGAGTAGACCAGGTTGAAGCCATAGACCGGGCCGCTGTCCTCCGTGGCCCCGGGTGCGGAGAGGAGGAAGCCGGGGTTATGGCGGTGGGAGGAGAAGCCGGTGGTGCTCTCGTTGACCACACGGCTGTCCAAAACCGGCAGGCGGTGCTTGCGCATCTCGGCGATCCAGCCGCCGTCAAAGGTGGTCATCTCGTAGTCCCCGGGGAGATCCACCATCATACTCATGAGCTTGGTCAAGACAAGAGGCCGATCTGAAGTATTTTTCAGAATGCAGCGCCGGGTGAGGGCATCGGGGAAGAGGCTGAAGCAGAGCTCCAGCTCCAGACCCTCCTGGGCCAGGGTGATGACCAGCGTCTGCTGCGCACCGTGGGCCTGGGGCAGGCCGCTTTCCATGGAGAGCTCGCCCTCCAGGATGCGGTGGCTATGATAGCGCAGGTCAGCCGGGCTGCCCGCCAGCTCTATGGGACTCTCCCGGTAGTCCCCACGGCCGGGGACGGAGAAGGCCAGGGGCAGCACATCGGGACAGCTTGCGGTATCCCCCTCCTTTAAGAGGACGGACTCCCCCCAGCCCAAGCCGCTGCGGCAGAAAAAGGCCGGGGCATCGGCGGTCTGCACCGCCGGGCCAAAGTGGAGCTGCTCCAGAAGGCCGTAGTCATTGACCCGCAGCAGGCAGGAAAAGTCCTTTCCATGGAGGCCGAATATGCCATTTTGCACCTCAATCATCGGACATCATACTCCTGTTCTGCCACATATTTTTCATAGAGTTCGTCGCTGATGCCACCCCGGGCAAGGATGGCGGCATAGAATCGGCCGGAGGCTTTTACCTGTCTCTCGCCGGTCTCGGGATCTATGCTCACCAGGCCAAAGCGGGCGGAATTGCCCTCCACCCACTCGAAATTATCGCAGAAGCACCAGTGATAATAGCGCTCAAAGGGCAGCTCGGAAGCGCTGAGCACCTGCAAATGCTCGTAGAGATAGCGGCTGCGGAAGCGGTCATCCCGGTCGCAGGTGCCGTTCTCCGTGACCCAGATGGGCCGGGGCAGCAGCTGATGCAGCCGCCGGGCGCAGTCCTCCAGGCCCTGGGGATAGATCTCCCAGTCCAGGTCGTTGCGTGGGCTGTTCTCCCGGACACCATCGCCAATGGAGCTGACGGTGGAACGGGTATAGTAATTCAGGCCGATAAAATCCGTATACTCGCCCTTGGGGAGCTTTCCGAAATTCCGCAGAGGGAATGGGAATTCCCCTAAGGTCATGGCCTTGGTCAGGGCATCCTGGAAGAGATAGGAGCTGAGCATGGCACAGAGTCGGTGCCAGGGATTTTTCGGGTTCTTGGGGGCGAACACACGCAGATGGTTGGCGCAGCCCACACGGGTATCGCCATAGCCCATGGCCTCACGCTTGCGGTGGAGCAGCTCGTAGGCCCGGATATGGCAGTAGGCTAAGTTCTCCATGACCCGGAGGGTGGGCAGCAGCTTCTTCTCCCCCGGGGGCCACTGGCCGAAGAAAAAGGAATTGGTAGCGTAAACATTGGGCTCGTTGATGGTGATATAGTCGCTGACCAGGGCGCCAAAGCGCTCTGCCACCAGCTCCACCAGCTCTAAATAGTAATGTAAGTTTTCTCTACGGGTGAAGCCCCCCAGCTTTTCAAACCACAGGGGGTTGCTAAAATGGTGGATGGTCAGGAGTGGGCGGATCTTCTTTTCACGCAGGAGCAGCAGCTCTTGACGATAACGATCAATGGCTGCCTCGTCCGGCTGCCCCGGTTCCGGCATGAGCCTGGCCCACTCCACGCTGAAGCGGTAGAGCTGAATACCCAGCTCAGCCATCAGCTCCGTATCCCTTTCCCAGCGCTGCCAGTGGTCGTTGGCGGTGGCGGGATCGGTTCCATCGGAGATCCTGCCCTGCTTGTACCAGTCGTTCCAGTTGGAGTTCACATCCCCACCCTCGATCTGGGTAGCGGCGGTGGACACGCCCAGCAGCAGTCCTTTCGGAAGTAAAAAAGCCATGGTTCTCCCCTTCTTTCTCCCTTTACTATACCACAGCCGGGACAGAGACGCAAGTGCGAAGGCCTGCGGAAAAAGATAGATTGTCCGATTTTTCTCTACCGGTGGCAGATCCCGGCCCGATGCATACAATGGGGTAGCCCAGGTAAAGGAGGGAATATTTTGCGATATTACGAGGAGTACGAGAGAGGTGGCTGCGAGGCCAGGATGGAGGGAAGCGGCTGCAAACGGCACCGCCCCTGTAGCTGCGAGCCGGAGCTTCCGGCTTCCTGCTGCAGTCCCTGTCCTCCGGGGCCGGCAGGCCCCCAGGGGCCCAGAGGGCCGGTAGGCCCCCAAGGGCCGGTGGGTGCAGCCGGGCCCATTGGCCCACGGGGCCCTGCCGGGATCGCCGGGCCCCAGGGCCCCCGGGGGTTCACGGGGATCCCCGGGCCTGTCGGCCCTCAGGGCCCCGCTGGTGAGACCGGGCCTGTCGGCCCTCAGGGCCCCGCTGGCGAAACCGGGCCCGTTGGCCCTCAGGGCCCCGTTGGCGAAACCGGGCCTGTCGGCCCTCAAGGCCCCGTTGGTGAAACCGGGCCTGTCGGCCCCCAGGGCCCCGTTGGTGAGACCGGGCCCGTTGGTCCCCAGGGCCCCGTTGGTGAGACCGGGCCTGTCGGCCCCCAGGGCCCCGCTGGTGAGACCGGGCCTGTCGGCCCTCAGGGCCCCGTTGGCGAGACCGGGCCAGTTGGCCCCCAGGGCCCCGTTGGTGAGACCGGGCCTGTTGGCCCCCAGGGCCCCGTTGGTGAGACCGGGCCTGTTGGCCCTCAGGGCCCCGTTGGGGAGACCGGGCCTGTCGGCCCCCAGGGCCCCGTTGGTGAGACCGGGCCTGTCGGCCCCCAG
>JAFQCY010000148.1 GCA_017399355.1 Oscillospiraceae bacterium | reverse complement strand
GGAACGGCGATATCTGAAAGTTTGATTCAAAGTCTAAACATAGGCGAAAAACCAACATTTCCGCCCGCATTCCTCTTCAGTCAGCTCCGCTGACAGCTTCCCCCCGGGGGAAGCCTTTAGAGGTGCAACGCAGTTTTTCGGGTGAGCAAACAGACCGAGAAACATCGATTTGACAATAGTGCCAGCAGCAACCCCCTGTGTCCCCCTTAAAAGGGGGAGGTCGTTGATTGATGGTGCTTACAACAGACCGAGAAACATCGATTGACTTTTGTGTCATGGGCCGGGGGTTTTCCGCTTTCATCCTTCCTCGCCGATTGCAGCTTTATTATATCACGTTCCGCTTTCTGCGGCAAAGGAATTTTTCAGGAAGTTCAGCAGCTCCCGGAAATTGCCGTGGGGGTAGGGGCTGAGGTCGGTGCCCTGGCGGTCGATGAGGCAGTCCGTCAGGAAGAAGACCGGAATCCCCAGCTTCCCGGCGGCGCCGTCCTCTTGGACGTCGTTACCCACCATCAGGCAGTCCTCCGGCCTGACACCCACCTGCTCCAGCAGCTTCTCGTAATAGACCGGGTTGGGCTTGGCATAGGCGCAGTTCTCCATGACGGTGATGTGGCAGAAGTCCTCCGGCTGCAGGCCCGCCCAGCGGATCCGGGCACGGGTGGCCGTGCCGGGAAAGACGGGATTGGTGGCCAGAAGGGGGGTGATGCCCCGGCTGTGGAGGTAGTCCACCACGGTTTTGGCCATGGGGTTGCAGCCGCAGACGGTCTTGGCCAGGTGAAATTCGTTCAAATAGAAATCGTCAAAGACCGCCTCGGTCTTCTCCCGGATTCCCTCACCGAAACGGGCGGTCATGATCTCCCAGAAGAGCGCTTCGTTGCTCCGGGAGCCGTCATTTTGGCTGACGTTTCCCAGAAATTCCCAGATGGCGGAGACCAGTTTCTTGGAATCGATTCCCAGGGGGGCGACTTTTTTGCACAGGTGGGGGAAGTAGGTTTGGATAAACTCCTCCTGATCCATGGGCAGCAGCGTGCCGTCCATGTCAAAAAAGACCATGCGCAGCATGGGTTCAGCCCTTTTTTTCTACCCGGGCGACCACGTCACCCACGGTGGTCAGACCGGCAAAGTCCTCGTTGGAGAACCGGATGCCGAATTCGTTTTCCAGCTCCATGGCCATGTAGAGCATACCGATGGAGTTCAGGCCCAGGTCGTCAATGAGCCTGCTCTCGGGGCGGATGGCATCGGCCGGAACCTCGTCTTCAAATACACGGACGAATACGTCCACCAAACGTTCCATGGTTGTCATAGTTCTGCCTCCAGTTTCTCGCATAATTCCTGGCAGCGGCCCAGGGCTTCCTGCAGCGCCCGGCTCACTGCCGCAATGTCCTTCATGGACGGGATCTTCTTTGTCACATACTCCGAGGGGTAGATGGGGTCGGCGATGACCATGCGCTTGCGGTTGTACCAGTGCTTCCGCTTCAGGGAGTACATGGGCACAATGGGCACCCCGGCCTGCAGGGCGATGAGCACAGCGCCGGATTTGACGCTGACCTCCTCCTCCCCACGCACCACCGTGCCCTGGGGGAAGATGGCCAGGCAGCGGCCGTCCTTCAAAAGGGCCACGGACTTCTTGATGGCCTCTAAGTCGGAGATATTCCGGTCGATCTTGATGCAGCCGGTGCCCCGGAGCAGGAAGCTGCGGAGCTTGCCCTGCATCACCACCTCCGCCGCCAGATAAAAGACCCGGCGGTACCAGAAGGTGGAGGAGATCAGAAAGGGATCGGAAAAGCTCAAATGGTTGGCGGCTAAAATGGCGCCGCCCTTGAGGGTATGGCGGTAGGGCTCGCCGGAGACGTGGTATTTTTTCAGCCGGAAGGCCAGCTGGCAGGGGCTTGCCACGATGCGGCTGAGGTCAATGGGCAAAAAGCGGAAGGAAAAGAGCCTTCCTTTGGTTTTTTCTTTCATCTTACTTCTTCAGGCGCTGCTCCAGTTCCGCTTTCAGCTTGTATTCCTGCTGCTCTAAGTAACGGGTCAGGCGCTCATAGTTCTCCTTTGTCAGATCCTCTTCCTCCACGGGAGGGAGGGTGATGGGGGTGCCGATCATCACATGGCTGCGCTTGAAAAGGCCGTAGTTTCCATCGGTGTACACCGGCACAATGGGGGCCTTGCAGCGCAGGGCGATGTAGGAAATGCTGGGCTTAAAGGGGAAGGGTTTCCCACCCACGGGCAGACGACCCTGGGGGAAAATGCCCACGGTGCCGCCCTTCTCCAGAATTTCCAGGGACTGCCCCACGAAGTCAAAGGACATGCCGTCCCGATCCACATACAGGCCCCCCAGACTCCTTAGGAACCAGGAGAAGAGCTTACCCTTGCGGAACAGCACCTCCGCCATCAAAAAGCGGATGGTGCGCCAGGGGAAGAGGATCAGGTAGAGGGGGAAATCCATCAAAGAGGTGTGGTTGGACATGAGGATGCAGGGCTTGGGGAGCTTCCTGCCCTGGATTTTTTTGTCCAGATAGTAGACCTTGGGCTTAAAAAACAGCATGGCAGGCAAATAAGCCGTCAGCTTCACGAAGCCCAGGATCAGGGGATTGTGTTTCGGCTTCATAGATCAGAGATACCTTTCGATATAGTTGCAGAACTCCCGGAGGGTGTAGCGGTACTGCTCCTTGTCCGAGGGGGTGGCCACGGAGAATTCCTCCGCCAGGGCCGTCAGCACGGAGAAATAGTCCAGGCTGGAAGCCCCTAAGTCGTTGACCAGATGGTCATCGGGGCCGATCTCCTCCTCCTCCAGCATCAGCTCCGAGGCCACGATGCTGCGGATCTTCCGGAAGAGGGCGCTCTGAGAGATGTCCTCCGCCTCGGCCTGCAGGCGCTTTTTCATCTCGCTTGCGGCCTCCAGACGGATGGTGCCCTCCTCGATGCCCCGGAGCAGGTACTTTCTGCCCACCTTCACCGCCGTGGGCGGTGCGATGGCATCGGTGGTCAGGTAGAAGCGCTGCACCCGGAGGCTGGCATCCAGCTGCTCATTGGCGGCGTAAAGCTCCCGGATCAGGCTTTCGCAGCGGTCGGGGGTCAGGTAGGGGCTGATCTGGGCCACCAGGCAGAGCCGCTGCTTTGCGGCCTCGCCCAGGCCCAGCACGCAGAGGTTCAGGGCGTCATTGCAGCGGAACTCCTGCTCGATCATATCGGGGTTGATGTTCTCGCCGTTTTCCCCCAGGACCATGTCGCCCTGACGGCCACGGATGTAGTAATCCCCGTTGATGCACGCCATGCAGTCCCCGGTCTCCATCCAGCCCTCCGTCAGGAGGGTCTGGCCCTCCAGCAGTTTCCGCTTGCAGATGGAATCTCCACGGACGTGGAGGGTGCCATCCTCGGCGATGCGGTATTCTACAGAGTCAAAGGGTCTGCCGATGGAGCCTAAGTTGCGGTACTTGGGGCGGCTGCGCAGCTCTACGGAGGTGATGCCGATCTCGCTCATGCCGTAGCCATTGTGCAGGGGGTAGCCGATGCCGTTCATCAGCTCCAGGGCCGAGGGGCGGATATAGCTGCCGCCGGTGATGCAGAACTGCACGCTCCTGCCGAAGAGTCGGCCCGTGACCTGCCCCATGATGCGCCGGGAGAGCCTTGCGCCTAAGTAGGGGGCGAGATTCTGCAGCTTAGTGCAGAGCTTCAGGCCGCGGTAGAACTTCTTCTCCTGCTTTTCCCCCTCTTCCTTCAGGGTCTTCAGCAGCTGCTTCTCCACGGTGTGCCACAGCATGGGCACGGCGAAAATATGGGTGACCTCATGCTTGCGGCAGGTTTTCAGGATGGTCTCCGGGGAATAATCCCGCAGGAAAACCAGCGTTCTTCCGAAGAACGTGAACCAGAAATACACGGCGATCAGGCCGAAAACATGGTAAAAGGGAAGAAATGCCAGATTTTTCAGACTGCCCTTAAAGTGGGCGGCCATGCGCTTGGAATTTTTGAGAATACCCTTGACATTCAGCAGCTGCCTGGTGATCTCCTTGCCCGTATAGAAGCAGATGGTCTCCTTCAGAGAGGTGGCGGAGGTGGAGAAGGCGATCTCGTTTTCAAAAGCGCCGCCGAAGGGCTCTGCCCCCTTCAGGGAGGCGTAGAGCAGGGTCTCGCCTTCTAATTTAGAGGGCTGCAGAGCTAAGATGTATTGGATCTGAAGGGTCTTTAAAATGCCGTCCGAGAGGGCCTTGGGGTGGCGGCAGTTGACCAAGTAGGGCTTGTTGCCGCTGCGCAGAATGGCCCAGAAGCCCACGATCCACTGGATACAGTTCTCCATCTCCAGGGCCACATACTGCCCCGTAGCGCCGATGCGCTTGTAAAGGGCGGCGGAGACCTCCTCGATCATGGCCTTGGTCCGGTTATAGGTATAGCGGTAGCTACGGAAGCCGTCATTGCCCTCGGCAAGGATCTGCTCCCCGTGGGAGAACATCCATTCATAGATCTCCCCGAAGGTGCCCTCGGACTGCTCCATCATGGCGCAGCCACGGCGGATCAGCTGTTTAATCTCACGTTTCATAGAAAAATAAACCTGATTTCTTTCGTAATTATGCCATCAGAAGGACGATGAGCGCCAGAATCAGATCGGCCAGATTGAGGCCGGAGAGCACCAGGCCCACCGTGCCCAGGCGCTTGCCTGCGGCGGTGGAGGGGTTGCCCTTTTTGGCGGCGGAGCGGGACAGCAGCACACCGGCCAGGCTCAGGCCCAGGCCCTCCAAAGCGCCTAAGAAGAGCAGCAGGCTCTTCTCTTCAAAGACCTGCAGGAAGCTGCGGACGCTCTCGCCCATGTAGATGCCGCAGAAGAAGATCATGGCCATCATCACCACGATGGAGGAGATCATGCCGAAGATCCCCAGCAGGCGGCCCAAAACGGCCTGTCCACCGGCAGGCGTCCGGACAGGCTTGGCATGGAGATAGCCCAGATCCTCCTGCTGGGTATAGTAGGGCTGGCGGTAGAAGGGCTGCCGCTGCCCATAGGGCGGCTGCTGCGCCGAATCGGGCTGCCGGGGGGCGGAGTAGGGCTGCTGAGGGGCGGTGTAGGGCTGCTGAGGGGCGGTGTAGGGCTGCCGGGGGGCAGGCTCCTGCTGTACCGGCTCCTGATGTACCGGCTCCTGATGTACCGGCTCATAGACCTCGCCCGGCAGCTCCTGCTCCTCCGCCGGAGTCTCGCCATAGGGCCAGGCCTCTACGGTGGGCCGGGAGAAGGTCTGCTTGGGCGGAGCGGGCTGCTCCTGCACCGGGGGCTGCGCCGGAGCAAAGGGCTGCACCGGAGCAAGGGGCTGCTCCTGGGCAAGGGGCTGCACCGGAGCAAAGGGCTGCTCCGGGCTCAGAGGCCGGGCCTCCACCGTGGGCCGCTCCTGTAGAAAGTCCGCACCGGGCATGGGCTGGGCCTCCACCGTGGGCCGCTCCTCCATAAAGCCGGGCTCCTGCACCGGAGGCTGCGGCTCTGCGGCAGCCTTGGGTGTCTCATAGCCTGTCATCAGTTCCTTCAGATTCGTGCCGCAATAGGGACAGAACACGATCCCCTCGGGAATTCTCTTGCCGCAGCGTACGCAAAATGCCATACAAACCGCTCCTTTCGCCCTGACGGACATAAATTTTCACTATATTTTATCATATTCCCCCCTTATTTGCAAGCAGCAATGCCCCCTCGTCCGGGAAATTTCAGCCCGGGGACAGGCTGTTCCGTGGCAAAATTTGCCTCCGCTCCGGTCTTTTTCCGCACTATGGGGCGAATCCCCCGGTTCTGCACATATTTTTTCCCACTTCGGCGCAAGCTATGGATGAAAAAAAGGAGGCGGTTTCAAATGGATCGGATCGGCACTGTGGTGGAGGCGCTGCTGGGGCAGGTGTTTTTGGAGGTGGAGGCCTCGGGGCGGCACGTCCATCTGACTCAGGCGGCGGCTCAGGCCCTCTTCGGCCATGGGCTCAGCCAGTTGCGCCCCCTGTCCCAGCCGGGGCAGTTTGTCTGCCGGGAGCGGGTGGGCCTCCGCGGGCCCAAGGGGGAGCTGCGGAATGTGGCGGTGCTGGGCCCCTGCCGCCGGGAGAACCAGGTGGAGCTGAGCCTGACGGACTGCGTGGGCCTGGGGATCTCCGCCCCGGTGCGCCTCAGCGGCGATGTGGCCCATAGCCCCGGCATCACCCTCTTCTGCGGCGAACGGGAGCTCAAGCTAAAGCAGGGGGTCATCGTGGCCCGGCGGCATATCCATATGCACCCCGAGGATGCTAAGCGCCGTGGCCTTGCCCAGGGGGATCTGGTGCGGCTGCAGGTCCTGGGCAGCCGCCCGGTGATCATTGAGCAGGTGCCCGTAAGGGTCAGCAAGGACTTCGCCACCTATGCCCACCTGGACTATGACGAGGCCAATGCCTGCGGCCTGAAAAAGGGCGACCTGGGGAGGATCTTATGACGGAGGATGTGGTGCAGGAGGTGCTGCGCCGGGTGCAGGCGGCAGGAAAACCGGCTGCCCTCCTGCTGGGCGCTGCCCCAAAAGAGGAGACCGGCTACCGCTATGTGACCCAAAAGCCCTATGAGGCGGTGATCCTGGGCTCTCTGGATGCCCGGGAACTGCTGCAGTTTCCCGATGACAGGAGCCTGCAGGCCCTCTTAGAGGGGAAGGCGGTGTACCTGTACGAGGGGGGCGAGAGCTGGCGGCAGTATGAGAAAACCGCCCCCCGGGAGCTGTATGCCGCCCTCTTGCAGGCCAAAAGGCGGCTGCTTCGCCTGGGGGTGCGGCCCCTGCGACCGGCGGGGGCTGGGATCATCACCGCCCCGGAGCTGCGCCGTCGGCTTCGGGAGGGGCTGCCTGTCCATGGCCGCCTGACCCCCCTGGCAAGGGATATTCTGGAGGGCAGAGCGGAATGAAATTGGGAACGGTGACCGGCTGCGTCTGGGCCACGAAAAAAAGCCCCGCCCTCCGGGGGCAGAGCCTGCTGCAGGTGCGTGTGGGGGAGCTGGAGCTGGTGGCGGCGGATCTGGTGGGGGCAGGGCAGGGGGATCGGGTGATCCTGTCTTTCGGCTCGGCAGCCCGTTTGGAGCAGCCCGATTGCCCCGTGGATGCGGCGATCGTGGGAATTTTGGACGAGGGCACGGTGAGAGAATGTCGGTAAATGAGGTAATTTTGTTCGTGATGGGGGCCTTTGTCCTCTTAGGGGCCCTGGATCGGATCTTTGGCAACCGCCTGGGCCTGGGCAAGCAGTTGGAGGAGGGCATCCTGGCCATGGGCACCTTAGCTCTGAGTATGCTGGGGATCCTGTGCCTGGCGCCGGTGCTGGCCAAGCTTTTGCGGCCGGTGCTGGTGCCGGTGTTTGGCTTTCTGGGGGCAGACCCGGCCATGTTCGCAGGCTCGATCCTGGCCAACGATATGGGCGGCGCTCCCCTGGCCGATGCCCTGGCCCAGAGCCCCCAGGCGGCCCGCTTCGGCGGCCTGATCGTGGGGGCCATGCTGGGGGCCACCCTGGTCTTTACCATCCCCGTGGCCCTGGGCATCATCCAGAAGGAGGATCACCCGGCCCTGGCCCGGGGCGTGTTAGCCGGTATCATCACCATCCCCCTGGGGGCTCTGGTGGGCGGCCTGACGGCAGGCTTTTCCCTGGGCATGATCCTGCGGAACTTAGTGCCCATCGTCCTCTTTGCCGCCCTGCTGGCCCTGGGGCTCTGGCGCTGGGAGAGGGGGATGATCCGGGGCTTTTTGCTCTTTGGCAAGGGCGTGGTGGCGGTGATCACCCTGGGGCTGGGGGCTGCCGTCTTCGAGGCCCTGACGGGCATCGTCCTGATCCCCGGCATGAACCCCATCGGCAGCGAGGCCCATGTGGTGGCGGAGATCGCCTTTGTGCTGGCCGGGGCCTTCCCCCTGGTCCATGCCCTGACAAGGCTGCTGCGAAAGCCCCTCTTGAAGCTGGGCAGCCTTTTAGGCATGAATGCTGCCGGGGCGGCAGGTCTGGTGGCCTCCCTGGCCAATTCCATCCCCATGCTGGGCCTCCTGAAGGATATGGACAGCCGGGGCAAGATCCTCAATATCGCCTTTGCGGTGTCGGCGGCCTTCGTCTTTGGGGATCACCTGGGCTTTACCGCAGGCTACGATAGCGGGATGCTCCTGCCGGTGATGGCAGCCAAGCTCACCGGCGGCCTCAGCGCCCTGGCCCTGGCCCTGCTGCTGACCAGAAAGCAAAAATCGCCATAAAGCCCAGCAGGGGCGAAAGCCCCATGAATTGCCTTCGGCATGAATTGCCCTGACGGGCATGAATTGCCTTCGGCATGAATTGCAGCTTGCGCTGCATGAATTGCGCTGCGGCGCATTGGGGGGCAATTCAATTCATGGAGCGAAGCGAGAAATCATGCTGCAAAGCAGCAATTCATGACCCAAAGGGTCAAGTC
>JAFQCY010000147.1 GCA_017399355.1 Oscillospiraceae bacterium | reverse complement strand
GCAGCCGCATCCGCAGCCGTTGCCGGAGTTTGCATTGCCGAGGCATCCGCCGCAGCCGTTATCGCAGCCGCAGCCACAGCCGCAGCCGTTGGAATTGCTCAGGCAGGTGTTGCCGCCGTTGTTGCCGCAGCAGCAGAAGAGCAGGATCAGGATGATGATCCACCAGCAGCCACCGAAACCGTTATTTCCACACATAATCAGGTACCTCCTGTCATAAATATGAGCACCGGGCTCACTCCATAGTATGACAGCGCCCCAAATTGGTGCGGATCTTTTTTCCCTTTAGAATGAAGCAAAGGTGTCTTAGTCCAGCCAGTTCTCCAAGCCGAGTGTGGTCTCAAAGGATTCGAGCAATGTCTCACCCTTAGCATCATATACACGATAGAGAACATAAACCCTGGCTCCTCCAACGATCTCCACACCCATGGTATCACCGTTGACACCAAACTCTAAACAATAGTCCTTGCAGTATACTCGTTTTTCGTTTTCCGCTCCAAAAGAAACATCAAACACCCAGGAATAATACTTTATAAATCTTTTCAGATTGCCCGCATAACTGAAATCATATCCATATAACCGGTCAGGGTCAGTAAAGCTATTTGCTTTTCCATCGTACTCCTGCGGAAATTCGATTCTCTCGGCATCTCCCTCATAGTACAATGAGCCGTCAAGCTCCATCTCAAACTTGCCGGAGCAACCTCCAAGGAGGCTTATGACCACTAAAATTAAAATTCCAAAAATGATTTTCTTTTTCACGTAAACCTCTCTCCTTATGTATCACTTGTTCCATCTGTAGTAATAAATCTGAACGGGATGCTGATTTTCTGGATTAACGATTACTTCCAGTTTTATATTCTCCCACTCTGTAGAACGATCCCATCGCCATCCATACCCATCGAAATTGTCTCGGATTTCGCCAAATTCCTCTACATAGACTTCTCTCAGCTCCAAAGCATATTCTCTGGCAGATTGTATTTCTTCAGCGGTTGGTACATACCTTTCATCCATTTCCTGCGGTCTCCAATTTACCGCTCCGGGATGTTCATATACAAACCCGCCTTCACGCAAAGTTCCATCATCTTCAAATTCGAACCAGAGTTCTCCACTGTTCCCGTAAAGAATAAACCCTTCATATTCCGGTTCCGTAAGAATGCCATCATCATACTCCGTTGGCTCTCCCAAGGCTGCTATGAGCTCATCCAGGGTAGTTTCCGGGGTGATCCAGAGGAAGGGGTCTTCGGGGTATTCCGGCTTTCCCCAGGGGAACAAACCGCTGTCGGGCAGAGTGGAGTCCAACTTTTCCCGGGTTTCTTTTTCAGGATCCTGCTCCGTCTGTTTTTCGCTTTCGTTTTCACGTTCCCCGGATGCGCCGGAGAGGCTGATATGACAAGCGGCCATGGAGATGGCAAGGCAAAGCATCAGAAGCCATACAATCATCTTACGCATACTGTTTCTCCTTTCGTTGAAATCAAAAATATTATAGCCCGTTTACGGGCAATTGTCAATAGTCTGGTCATACTATACCATAGCCTTGAAGGAGGGTCACTATGATCGTTTATGACAGACTTTGGCAGACAATGAAGGAGAAAGGCATTTCCCAATACAAGCTCCTGAAGGAGCATAAATTCAGCAGCGGACAGTTGGATCGGCTGCGAAAAAACGAAAATGTCAGCACCTTTACCATAAATCAGCTTTGCCGAATCCTGCACTGCCGTTTGGAGGATATTGCGGAATATATAGATGACCCGACCGATTAAAGGCCGGGTCATTTCTACTATCCCTAACAATTTAACTGATGCGAAGCTTTCATTTCTCGCAAATGATCGAAGTAAGGAAATATCGTAATTCTCGGTATTTAGGGCAGTGGGCTCCCCTGTTCTTTTAAGGTCTCAGGCCCATGGCGCCCTCTAAGGTCAGGGTCTCGCCGGAGAGGTACTTGAAATCGGGATGGCTCAGCTGGACGCAGACTCTGCCGATCTCCTTTTCCACATCGCCGTAGTGACCCATGGGAGGCATCTTTACATTGGCGGCGAAGGCTTCGGGGTAGGCTTTCTGGAAGTTCTCCAGCTGGGCTGTCCAGGCCAGGGGGCAGATCACATTGACATTGATGCCGTCCTTACCCCACTCCGTCGCAGCCACACGGCTCAGACCACGGATACCCTCCTTGGCAGCGGCATAGGCACACTGGCCGAAATTACCGAACAGACCGGCACCGGAGGCAAAATTGATGACACTGCCCTTGCTCTTGGCCAGGTGGGGGTAGGCGGCCTTCATATAGTGGAAGGTGGCATAAAGGCCGGAATAGACCGCAAGGTCAAACTGCTGCGTGGTATGCTGGGCCAGGGTCACGCCGGAGGCGGAGGCCTGAGCATTATTGATCAGCACATCGATGCCGCCAAAGGTTTTGACCGTCTCATCGATCACCGCTTGCACCACGGCCTCGTTGTCCTGACCGGCGGAGACATCCGCCTGCAAGGGCAGGACTTTGACGCCATAGAGGCGTTCCAGCTCTTCTTTGGCATCCAGGAGCTTCTGCAGATTTCTGCCGGTGAGCACCAGATTTGCGCCCTCCTTGGCGAAGGCAGTGGCGATACCGTAACCGATGGAACCGCAGCTGCCGTCAGAGAGGGTAGCTCTGCCGCCGCCTGTAATGATGACAGTTTTTCCAGTTAAAAATCCCATAGTGAACATCCTTTCTGTTTATTTTATTTCAGTATACCACATTATTCTAAAAAATCCGTGATAAAATCACAAAACCGCCGAGAAAATTTTCTCAGCGGTTTTGATTGATTTATTACTTGCCCATGTTCATCTGAGCAGCGACTTCGGCAGCGAAGTTCTCCTGCTTCTTCTCAATGCCCTCACCCTTGATATAGTGGATGGCATCGACAAACTTCACGGAGCCGCCCAGCTTCTTGGCAGCATCAGCGATGTAGCCCTCAACGGAGCCCTGGAAGAGGTCGGAGCGGACGAAGTCCTGCTGCAGCAGGCAGTTCTCCTTGAAGAAGGCAGCGATCTTGCCGGCAGCGATCTTTTCCTTGATCTGAGCGGGCTTGGAAGCCATCTTGGGATCGTTGTCCATGATGGACAGCTGAACAGACATTTCCTTGTCCACATCAGCCTGAGGAACCAGGGACTTGTCCCAATACTTGGGGTTCATAGCAGCGATCTGCATCGCAACGTTCTTGCCCAGCTCGGTGGCGTCGATGTCGCCTTCCACAGCCAGGTTGACCAGAACACCGTGGGTGCCGCCTGCATGGACGTAGGCAACGGAGGTGTTGGCAGCGAAGCGGGAGAAACGGCGGATCTGCAGGTTCTCACCGATGGACATAACCTTCTCCTGCATGATCTCGGTAACGGTCAGGTTGGAGTTGGGGTAGGTGCAGGCCTTCAGAGCATCGACGTCAGCGGGATCGTTGACAGCAACGCACTCGGCCAGGTTCTTCACCAGGTCCAGGAAAGCGGGGGTCTTGGAAGCGAAGTCGGTCTCGGCGTTGACTTCGATCGCAACACCAACATTGCCGAATACAGCAGCGTAAGCAACGCCTTCGGCAGAGATACGGCCGGCCTTCTTGGCAGCCTTGGCCAGGCCCTGCTCACGGAGCCAGTCAACAGCCTTGTCCATATCGCCGTCGGTAGCCACGAGGGCCTTCTTGCAGTCCATCATGCCGACATTGGTCATCTCACGCAGGGTCTTAACATCAGCAGCAGTAAATGCCATAGTAAATATCCTCCTATTAGTTATCTTTGGAAAATGCCCGTCTTGCGGCGGGCATTTTAATGTTTTTATTCAGCGGTAGCCTCGGTAGCCTCAGCGGGAGCCTCGTCATGAGCCTCGCCCTGGCGGCCTTCCTGGATCGCATTGGCCATGGTGGCAACGATCAGGCGGATCGCACGGATAGCGTCGTCATTGCCGGGGATGACGTAGTCGATCTCGTCGGGATCGCAGTTGGTGTCAACGATGGCAACGATGGGAATGTGCAGCTTGCGGGCCTCGGCAATAGCGTTGCGCTCCTTGCGGGGGTCAACGATGAACAGAGCGCCGGGGAGCTTCTTCATTTCCTTCACGCCGCCCAGGTACTTCTCCAGCTTGGCGATCTCGCCTTCCAGCTTGATAACTTCCTTCTTGGGGAGCATTGCGAAGGTGCCGTCTTCCTGCATCTTGCGCAGCTGAGCCAGACGGTCGATACGGGTACGCATGGTGCGGAAGTTGGTCATCATACCGCCCAGCCAACGG
>JAFQCY010000146.1 GCA_017399355.1 Oscillospiraceae bacterium | reverse complement strand
TTTTTTACGAGATTTCTGTGTCCTCATGTCTTTTGGCATGAGGTTTTTTATTTTATTCGGAGGTGACACACATTGCCCAATCAGAAGGTACTGGAAAGCAAGATGGCAATTGTTGATGCACTGGCCGACAAGCTGCAGAACGCTACTTCTGCTGTCTTCGTTGACTACAAGGGCATCACTGTCGCTCAGGATACCGAGCTCCGCAATAAGTTCCGCGAGGCCGGCGTAGAATACACCGTTGTTAAGAACACTCTGACTCGTTTCGCTGCCAACAAGGCCGGCTACAACCAGTTCGATGAGATGCTCAACGGCACCACTTCTCTCGCCACCACCACCGGTGACCCCATTGCTCCCGCTCGTATCGTCAGCGAGTTTGCCAAGAAGAACAAGAACATCTTGAAGATCAAGGGCGGTTTCGTAGAAGGTACCGTCCTGCCCGTCGAACAGCTCCAGCAGTTCGGTGAGCTGCCCTCCAAGGACGCTCTCATTGCTCAGGTGCTCGGCACATTCCTGGCCCCCATTTCCGCTCTGGCTTTCGTGATCGACCAGATCCGCCAGCAGAAGGAAGGCCCCGCTCCTGCAGAAGAAGCTGCAGAAGCCTAATTCACACTTATATAATAACATTAGGAGGATTTTACAATGTCTGAAAAAATCGCTGCTCTGATCGAAGAAGTTAAGGGCCTGTCCGTCCTGGAACTGGCTGAGCTCGTACATGCTCTGGAAGATACCTTCGGCGTTTCCGCCGCTGCTGCCGCTGTTGCTGCTCCCGCTGCTGCCGCTGCTGAAGTGGAAGAGAAGACCGAGTTCGACGTCATCCTGAAGGAAGTTGGCGCTTCCAAGCTGAACGTTATCAAGGTCATCCGTGCCGCTACCGGCCTGGGCCTGAAGGAAGCCAAGGAAATCGCTGACAACTGCCCCAAGACCCTGAAGGAAGCTATCTCCAAGGAAGACGCAGAGAAGCTCGCCAACGATCTGAAGGAAGCCGGCGCTACCGTCGAGATCAAGTAATTTATCTTACAAAACCAAGAGAAGCTGTCTCAAAACGAGACAGCTTCTTTTTGTATCTCTGTGCAGAGTTTAGGAGAAACAAGCTCCTGCGACTACATTAGACATCGTAAGGCGGAGGCTTGTTACCGTCGCCTCTGCTCCATCAGAGCAGAGGAACTCCCACTCCCCCATGCAGCGAACCAGGTTGTCTTTATCGTTATAGAAAAAACTTGACTTTCAGCAAAAAAAGCACTATTCTATCCGTAGCAAAACCAAAAGGAGAGCAAAAATGAATGTATTGATTTTAATGGGCAGCCCTCGGCTGCAGGGCAACACGGCGGAGCTTTGTAAGCCTCTGATGGAGGAGTTCCGTACCCAGGGAGCTTCTGTGTACTATATGACGCTGGCAGATAAGAAGATTGCCCCCTGTGTGGGCTGCTATGCCTGCCAGGAGGTGGCAGGAGAGTACGGCTGCGTCTGCAAGGACGATATGTATGCCGTGGTAGAGGGGATTCAGTGGGCAGACCTGATCGTTTTCGCCACGCCCATCTATGCCTGGTACTGCGCTACCCCCATGAAAAAGGTCTTAGACCGCCACTACGGTCTGAACAAGTACTACGGCAGCGCCGAGGGCTCTCTCTGGGCGGGGAAAAAGGTGGCCATCCTCGCCACCCACGGCTACGACGGCGCCTATGCTACTGACCCCTTTGAGATGGGAATGCAGCGCCTTTGCAAGCACTCCAACCTGGAATACCTGGGCCTCTACTCCGTTCAGGACGAGGATAACCTGGCCTCCTTCCGTACCGAAGCAGCGGTGGAGGGCGCAAAGGAATTTGCCCGCAAGCTGCTGAAATAAGAAAAACGCTGTTGCAAATGATTGCAGCAGCGTTTTTCTGTTCAGTTCAGACTTTCAGCGATCAGATCGGCGCATTTTTTCTCCATGGCACCCAGGGTGCGGAGAATAGGCAGCAGATCCTGCAGACTGTAGTCATCCAGACCCACAACGATCAGGGCGGTATAGAGGAAACGATCCAGGGCGGGGCTTTTGCCCAGGAGCTTCCAGCGGCAGACACAGGCGGCTATCCTGCAAATGCCTTCCAGCAGCAGATACTTCAGATCACGAATCTCCGCATCTGCGCTGTGGAGCTGCTCCATATCATAGACTCTGTGGCGACCGCAGGGGCTGGCACAGAGACGGCAATCGGGAACCATCTGCCACTTCTCGGCTTCGATCCGCTGAGAATAAATAGTAAAATCTGTACTTTGGGGATGATTGTGAACAAAAGCCAGCACCTGGGCAATCAGCTCGGTGCAGGAGTCGTGGATCAGATGCTCGTTGCCGTCTGTGACTCTGGCAAGGCCGATCAGCTCTCCCAAAAGGCGGTCATATTCTTTGGAAATTGTGTAGATCATAGACACCTCCCCATCAGTGCCGCTCATCGGTGACGAAATGTCGAACGGACTTACAATTGGGATCTAATTCCGTGCGGAAGAAGCTGGGATACAGGGTGATCTCCGCATGGGGGCTGACCCAGCGCAGATGCTCCCGGCTGTGATCCTCCGTAAAGCTCATGCTCACGGGGGAGAAGTCCTCGGGGACATTCATATAGAAGAAAAAGGAGATCTCATAGATGAGCTTTCCCAGGTTAGAGGGAGCATCGCCGTAGAAATAGTTCTCATGGACAAAGCCCAGCCGATCCACCTCCATTTTGACACCGGTCTCCTCCAGTACCTCCCGGATGATCGCCTCTTCTGCGGTCTCACCGAACTTGATCCGGCCGCCCACGGAGTAGAGATAGTCTGCACGTTCATTGCCCACCATCAGGAGCTTTCCGTCCCTATAGATGATCGCACCGACCCGGATATTCACCAGCCCATCCCCACAGGGAATACAGATATCCTGCATTTGAAATACCTCCTTTATCGTGAAATCGTTCGCTCTTGCTCACGGTGAAATAATTTACTCCGCAAATTGTGAAATTTGATGCTGTCGCATCAAGTGAAATGAAATCCACCCATCCGCCGTCGAGGCGGATTTCATCCCCGAAGGGGATTTTATCATTGAAGATAATTTCACCCACCCGTTAGGGTGGATTTAGTTGAAAAACCTCCGATGCGTTGCATCGGAGGTTTTTCTGGCAGGGGCACAAGGACTTGAACCCTGAGCCTACGGTTTTGGAGACCGCCGCTCTACCAATTGAGCTATACCCCTATATTGATGTA